>CALURS010000010.1 GCA_944323215.1 Candidatus Gastranaerophilales bacterium
GAAAAAAGCACTAGGGATATTATATGTTTGGATTTTGCTTTTGAAAGGAGATTTGTATGTCAAAAAAACACGTTTTAAAACTGGAGGACTTAATTCAGTATAATGACAATGCTATTAACATGGAACAGTTGCTTGTTTATAACAATTCAGAAGTAAGACTGGCTGCGTTAAAGAAAGGGCAAGAAATTCCGCCTCATTCAACTTCAGGAGATGCTATGATTTATCTTCTTGATGGTGAAATTTTGTTTAATATTGAGCATAATGAAGAAGTACATTGTGATGAGTGTGGTTGTTCCAAATCCGAAGGTGGTGTGTGTGAGTTTAAGCTTAAAAAAGGTGAATTCTTAAGATTTCATAAAGATGAAAGGCATTTTGTTAAAGCAGAAAAAGATACAAAGATGTTAATTATCCGTCTATAAACAAAAAAGAGAATGACAAACGGTCATTCTCTTTTTTGTATTATGTTTAGTATGTTCTATTTCTATACATTTGCAGTTGTTTTTGTTTTTTCTTGTAAGTATGCTGTTAAACATTGAGCAAGTTGATCGGGACAGCTTGTTTCTTTTGATCCGCAGCGAATTCCTTTTAATTTTGAGATAACTTCTTCAGGTGATAGTCCTTTTATTAGGTTTGCTATACCTTTAAGGTTTCCGTTACATCCGCCTATAAATTCTACATTATTAATTTTGCCGTCTTCTAGCTCTATATTCATGATTTTGCAGCAAGTACCGTATGTATTGTATGTTATTTTTTCTGTCGTCATATTTACCTCTCTTTTTGTATTATATATCTAAAACTTTTTCCTGCTATAACCTTTTTTGTTAAAAACAACTGAAGGATTTTTTAAAGCAGATTTTCTGCTTATGTACTAGTTATATTAGAGGGAAGATAATTCCTTCTACATTGATATTGTAACCTTTGCTTTTAAGTCGATTTTTTATGTACTCACTGTATTTGTAGTAGCTTGATGTTATTCCGATAATTTTTTCAGCATTTGTGTTTTGAATATTTCTGATTGTGTATTCTTCAAATGTTTTAAATTTTTCATTATCGGTTATAAATCCAAGATTATGCAGCTTGGTTGTTTTTATTATCTTTCTAAAATATTCTGCCTGATTTTCTTCGATCCAGATATATGTGTTTGGTGTTTTTAATTTAGTGTTTAACTCTTGTCTAAAATTATTTAGCTTAATAAATTTGCTTATAATAGGTATTTGTGGGTAATTAAGCCAAAGCTTTGTTTTATAGATTAATTTCACTAACGGGTGTTTGATTTTATTCTGCCAGTAAAATAGAGTACTTTTTTTATGGAATTTAAAATAGGTTTCTAAATTTTTGTATTCATTACTTTCTTTTAAAAACGCTTCTTCCAATTTCATGATTTTGAAAATATCAAGCTTTTTCCAATCACTTTTTCCATTTGAATGAGTAGTTGAACTTTTATTATCAACTCGATAGTAGAACAAAGAGTCTTTTATTACTTTTATTGATTTAGCTTTTAAAAGAGCTTTAATGGTAAAAATATTGTCTTCAAATATTAAATTTTCTGGAAATAGAATATTATTATCAATTAAAAACTGACGTTTGTATATTTTATTCCAAGGAGCAACACAAATTCTAAATATAAAATCATAACAATCTTTATAGGTAAAATCTCTGTAAAATAAACCATTTGGGATAATATTAAGACTAAAATAACTGTCGTTACTGTTATAAGAGTTTTGAGCTTGGTTAAAAACAATAGCAGGCGACATTATTATATCATTATTTTTTGATTCATAATATAATTTTTCAAAAGCATTAACTTCGACCCAATCGTCAGAGTCTAAGAAGCCTATATATTCACCTTTAGCAAATGAAATTCCTAAATTCCTTGCATTTGCCTGACCTTGGTTGGGCTGGGTTATGATTTTTATTCGCTCATCTTTTCTTGAGTATTCTTCAAGTATGTTTAATGAGTTATCTGTTGAACCATCGTTTATACAAATTATTTCAATATCTTTTAGGGTTTGATTTATTGCACTTTCCAGTGATTGCCTAAGATATTTTTCCGTGTTATAAACAGGTATTATTATAGATACTTTAACAGAATTTTCCATAATATCTATGATACAATAATATTGTTATAATGTTAATAAAAAAGGGGGCTCTCTGCATGGATACAAAAGCATTATGGTGTTTATCTTATGGTGTATATGTAGTTTCAACTTTCGATACTGATGGAAACAAAGCAACAGGTTGTATTGCTAATAGTGTTATGCAGGTTACTTATGATACTATAGCGGTTAGTATTAATCATAATAACTATACTAATAAGTGTATAAAAAAGAGCCGTAAGTTTGGAATTTCGGTATTGAGTCAGAATGCAGAAGATAATGTGATTCCAATATTTGGTTTTCAATCCGGGCGTGAAGTGAATAAGTTTGAGAATATAAAATACTTTGAGAAAGCAGGAGTGAATATTATTTCAAATTCTGTGGGATATATAATTTGCAAGGTAGATGATATTTTGGAAACCGAAACACATACGATATTTTTAGGTAAGATAACAGATTGCGGAGTTTTGAGTGATGAACCTGTTATGACTTATGAATATTATCACAAGATGAAGAACGGGAAAAGCCCAAAGAATGCACCTACATATATCGAAGAAACCGTAAAAACAGATGAGCTTTCTTATCGTTGTACAATTTGCGGATATATTTATAAGGGTGATATTACCAAAGAGCCTGATGATTACGTCTGTCCAATCTGTAAACAGCCCAAATCGGTTTTTGTTAAAGTTTAATCAAAAGGAATTGAAACAAGGTTTTTATAGAATTGGTATTCAGGAAAGTGTTCAGGCAACCTTTCCCAGTATCTTAGTATTGTTTTTCCTTCTCCTTCAAGTTCCTTGACTGTTTTGTCTGGGCTTGATGTCAGATAAGGGTAAATAAAAGGAATATCGTATTTGGTAAGTTTAATTTCAAGTTGATTAGTTTGTTTGTATTTTTCGTGAAGTTTATAAAATTGTTCAAGCCGTTTAGACTTTTTATTTGGGTTAATAATAATTGATTGGGACATTAAAAGCGGTGGTGTATTATTAAGCTTGATTTCGTTTTCTTTAAACTCCTGATATGTTGGCTTAAAGTTTTGAGGATAAATATTATTATCTTGAGGATAATTTATCGGAAAATCTTTTTTTATGTATAAGTAAGCACCGCAAGTAACAGGGAAAAACTTTCTTAGGGAGTAAAAGCTTGCTATTCCTTTTGGCGGCGTGTAGAAGCTTTGTGCATTATCAATAATAAGATTAGAATATTTTTTGCTTAGTGTTTCTATATTTTTATAGTTTATCCCAAAGTAGTTAGGATAAACTATAAAATCATCTTTTTTAAATTCTTTTGTTGGAAAAAAGTTTAAATCAATATGATAAAACTTTAGTGTACATCCGTTTTTGATTTCGTCTTTTAATGCTTGAAATACAGTTGGACAAATGTAGAACGGAATATTTAACTCTTTGATATTGTATGCGTTTACAATGTGTTTAAGACAATATCTTGCGAGGTTAAGTTTTATCAGATTATACTTAGGCATAAAAATTAAAACTTAATTAGCTTTCGGCGACAACAGTGGAAACGAGTTCTCCGTAGCTGTTAAAATGTCCGTCTGTTTCTTCAACAATATAGTTAAGGCTGGAATCAGCTTCAATAGCTTTTTTTGCACAAGCCATAGCTTCATCAAGATTCATAAATTCGCCGATTAAGCTCTTAGATAGCTCGGAATAATTTCTTTCGGTATAAACGTGATACATATTACGATCCTCCTTGTAATAAAATGATAACATAAATAAAAGCATTATTTATTTTTCTGTTATTATATAGTTAAGAATAATGATTTTAGGGAGAAGATGAAATGATTTACGAAACTGCTTTTGGGAAAAATGATATAAGAGGAGTTTACGGAGAAGACATAACAGAAGAATTGTTTTTCTATACAGGTAGAGGATATCTGAGATTTCTTTCTGAGTGTAGCGGAAAAAATCCTGAGCAGTTATTGGTGACAGTATGCAGAGATGCACGATTACATTCTCCAAGCTTATCTGAGGCATTGATAAGAGGATTATTATCATTAGGCGCAAGAGTTATAGATTTGGGCTTGGCACCTACACCCATAGGTTATTATTCAGAAGCACACGGTATAAATTCTGTTATAACTTATAATCAAGAAATTGATGGGGCTTTAATTATTACCGCAAGTCATAATCCAAGCCAATATAATGGGCTAAAAATGACTTATAATAAGCAATCATTGAATGAAGAGCAGATTAAAGAAGTAAAGAATTTCACTATAAAAGAATACCAAAACTATCCGCCAAAGAGTATGCAATATTTAAATGTGGATAAGGCGAAGCTTCAAGAATATGATTTAATTTACGATTATATTCAAGACATGTCAAAAAGGTTTGGCAAGATAGGTGAAGGAATAAAAGTAGTTGTGGACTCAGCGAACGCAACAGGTGGAATTGTAGCACCAAAGTTGTACCGTTCGTTAGGTTGTGAAGTAATAGAACTATATTCAAATCCGGATGGAAGATTTCCGCACCATCATCCAAACCCGAGTGACGAAAGAACTCTTAACGATATTAAAAAAGCAGTTGTAGCAAATAATGCCGATTTAGGAATAGCCTTTGACGGTGACAGCGATAGAATTGGGGTAATATCTCCTGACGGAACTGCATTAACAGGAGATAAACTCTTGTTAATTTATGCAATGGATTATTTGTCTTGCCTGTCTGATAAAAGTTGTAAACCTGCTATTGTATCAGAAGTGAAATGTTCTCAAGTTTTATATGACACAATTAATAACAATGGCGGAACAGCTATAATGTGTAAAACTGGACACGGATATATTAAATCAAAAATGAAAGAAACAGGAGCGTTGCTTGCAGGAGAAATGAGCGGTCATATTTTCTTTAAAGACAGATATTATGGGTTTGATGACGCAATCTATGCAGGATGTAGAATTATCGAGATAGTTGCAAAGCATAAGCGTAGCAATCCTGAGTTTAATTTTAATGAGTTATTATTACCGTTTAGTAAGGTTTATACTTCTAAAGAAATTCGGCTTGAATGTCCAAATGAAAAAAAGAAACCAGTATTAGAAAAGTTTGAAAACTATGTATCGAAAAATCCGGATATGTTTTCAGATAAAATACTTGATATTGTAACTTTAGATGGAATGCGAATAATTTTTGATGGTGGGTTTGCACTAGTAAGACAAAGTAACACAGAGCCTGTGTTCACTTTAAGATTTGAAGCAAAAAATCAGGAAATGTGTGAAAAATATATAAATGCAATGCTTGATAAATTAAATGAATTTATCAAAGAATAGTTATTTTAAGATTGTTCATAATATTTAATAATTCCTTCTACGATGGAATTAACAATATCATTTCCAAGATTCCCAAATACAATGTTTCTTACTTCATCATTGTTTTTAATATTGCAATACTCTATTAGTACCGCAGGTTCGTCTGCTGCCTGTTTATCGTTTTTCCTAAGAATTTGCAGAGAACGGCTGTCTACAATTTTGGCTTGAATATTTTGCACTTCATCATCGTTTGCCTGAATATCCATATTGTAAGTTATTTCTTTTCTTTTTAAATCTTGCAAATTAGAAACGTTTGCACCTTTGATAAATGTTTCTAAAATATCTTGAGCAAGCTTTTTATCTTCAATATCTTTTTTATGAGCGAAAAATTTTGGACCGGATGTTCCTTGATGCGAATCAGCGTGAAGACTTATAGTGAGGTCAGAGCCAAAATCTTTATAACTTACAGTGCTGTAATGCCCAGCAGTAAGAACAACCTCAGCTCCTTGTTCCTGTAGCTTTTCAATTACTTTTTGTGCAATATAACGGTTGAGCATCCATTCATTAACAGAGGTTTCTTCGTTTATGGCACCTTTGTCAAAAGTCCCGTTATTAGGATTATAGCCACCATGTCCAGCATTAATGACTATTTTATGTCCGCTTAACGGACCCTCATTGCTTGGCGTATAATTTTCTACAAGCGGTATAACTTTACCGTTTTTATCAGTAAGTTTGTCAAGGACAGTTGTATCCTCCGATATACCTAGGGTTTTGCAAATTTCTCCAAGCACATTCTTGGGTTTGGGGGAATCAGATATAAGAGCTTGAAAGGCTTCTGAAATATCGCTTGTTCCTATCCACCATGTTGAAGGATTATACCAAGCTCTGTCTCGGAATTCTTTTTCTACAAGCTCTAAAAATTTGGATTTTTTCTCTGGATTAAGTTCATATTGCTTATCCAACATATTAAACAGTCTTAGTATTTCATTTTTACAGGTTTTTCTGTCATTTTCTGCTTCACAAATCCCTGAGATAATATCATTTGACTGAAGAACTTCAAGAATATTACCTTTATTAACTCGTTGAATTTGGTATTTGTATAACATTGAATTTAAGTCGTCATCTTTATCAAGTGTTTTGGCAAGTTGTGTGCTTATTTCTTCAGGTGAATCAGCCATTGCATTGTCAAAGACTTTCATAATATCAGAATATTTTTCATCTTCACAGGCAGCTTCAAATCTCTTCAATATTTCGGTATTGTTTTCATTGTCATTTAAGAGCATTTTTAATGAATGCCTTAAAACTTCAAAGTCACCGTTTCTTTTAATTAATTTAACGAATTTTTTTGTTCCGCCTGCCAGGTTTATTAGTTCTCTTATATTATCTTTATTAATTTTTTTATTAAGCACAAGTCCTGCAAATTTTCTTGTCTCAGAGGATTCATCATTAGCTGTATTAATTGCATTATATAAAGACTCAGCATCATTAGCATCAAGAATGCCTGCCATTGCGGTCATATCGTCAGTATCAATCCAAAACCAAGAATCATATTCATCTTTTGCTTCTTTTTTGAATATCTCAACTGCTTCCTTAGGCAGGTTATATTTCTTTGCATATTTATCAAAAATTTCTTCGGTTTTTTGCAATCTTTCATCATCACTAAGTTTAAGCTTTTTGATGTTAAGAATTTCATCTTTTAACGGCTTTTCAATTGGTTTTGGAGTGTCGTTTTGAATAATATTTGGGATATTGATAGTATCCCCGATATTAAGTTTAAAGTCAGGGGCAAGGTTTTTATTCAGAACCTTTAGAACATTAATATCAACACCAAGCTTTTTAGCAATATTTATAAGAGTATCGCCTTTTTGTACGGTATATTGGCTGTTTTGTTGGGTTTCCTCTACATCACCGTTATTCCACCAGTTATTTAGTTCTGTTAAAGAAACCTTACTTTTACAGGTTTCATAAAATTCATCAATAATAGGTTTAAGTCGCTCTTGCGTATCAGCATCTGAATTATGATACACAAGAGCAAGTCTTGCAAGTGAACGTTTATAAAGCCCGTTCATTTCCTTATCGGTTTTTATTGATTTGGTAAAGATTAATTGATTGAAAGCTTCATTTAAATTGTTAGAGCGAATATTATTTTTTAATTTTTCAACATCCAGAGCCTCAAAACCTTTATTAAAAATAAGATCAATAAGACCTTCCTGTAAAGGTTTTGGAATACTGTTATATAAATCTTCTCCAAGAACGATTTTAAGGTCTTCTGCGGATTGCACGTAGTCCTTTGCAAGTCTTGTATAGGCTTCAGGTTCTTCCATTTTAGTGCCTTTTCTTACATATTTAGTATAACCAAAGCCGACCGTCCAAACCCCATTATCATCTTGGTAGGCATTTCTATATGGCTTGTAATTATTATCAGGATTCCCTTCAAATTTTGTTATAAGATTGGCAAATCCGTCACTCATCCTCGTTGCCTGTTTTAGCTGTGCTAAGTTTCTTATATCTGCATATTCATTTGTAACTGATGCTGGCAAGTTTAGTTTCTCGCCTTTTTGTAAAACAACTTCTTTGCCGTTTTTTAGAACAGTTATTTCACCATCCTTGCCTGTGCCTATTTCCCAATTATTAGCTTGGGCAAGTTGTCTTATGGAAATTTCGTTATCATCTGCAATTTTAAGCGGACTGTCACCACTTTTAACTGTATATTGAGATTCAGTTTGCGTGGTGTTTTGAACTGTTTTTCCTTTTTGGGTGTTATTTGCTAATTTAACGTTAATAGACATTCCGGCTTGTAAATTAACCGGTTTTCCGTTTTTTGTAAGTGTAATGATATTATTTTTATTTTTTACAACTTTCCATCCGTTAGCTTCTGCAAGTTGGTATATTGTAAGGTTGAATTTCCTCGCAATTTTAAAAGCAGTGTCATCATCCTTTACTGTATAACTTTTTTGAGTGTTATCGCTTTCATTATAGTTGAATAAGGTTTTATTCGACCTTGCTTCTTGCTCTTTATTCAATTTTATATTGCGCTTAATTTCTCTTGAACCGCCGGTACCTTCTACTTTAGACATAAAATTGCTCCGTTCAATCTCTTGAATTTAGTCCTATATAGCATGTATTCCACAGATTAAAATAAAAATAACAGAATATTAAGAGATGTAACGATATTATATTTCTAATTCAGTAAGATTATCAGCTTTAGCAGCGATGACTGCAAGTTGATCACATCGTTCATTGTAGGGGTGTCCGTTATGTCCTTTAACCCAAATAAATGTTATATTATGAGGTTTCATTGCATCGATAAGTCTTTTCCATAATTCAACATTTTTAACGGGCGATTTAGATGCAGTTCTCCAACCATTTCTAATCCAGCTTTCAAGCCATTTTTGATTAATGGCATCAGTAAGATATTTACTATCAGATGTGAGAGTAACTTCACAAGGTTTTTTTAATCCTTCAAGAGCAACAATAGCAGCAAGAAGTTCCATTTGATTGTTTGTCGTATTGATATAACCTTTTGAAAATTCTTTTTCGTGTTTTTGTCCGTTTTTATCCGTATAAACAAGAATGGCACCATAGCCTCCTTTTCCAGGATTTCCGCTACAAGCACCATCTGTGTATATCTCTACTTTTGTTTTATTCTCCGGCATGTTTAACAAACTTATGCTGCCAATTCTCCGGTAATTTCAGAAATTAAATATTTAGCAACCCATTCAAAGTCTTTGTTGTTGCCTGCCGCTTTTTTTAGGTATTCAACACTTGCATCACCTATTCTGATTAAGGTCATTGCAACAACACCTCTTTTAATACCTCTTACAATTTGTAATTGGTTTACTAATTCAGGAACAGCTTTAGAACCTATGCTTACTAATTGATTTTCGATTTCATTCTTTTGTGTATTATCTGCATTTTCCAATTTTTTAAGCATTTCTTCTATAGATTGCATAATATTCTCCTTTTTTATCTCTTTAAGCAATTTTATTATAGATTAAAAAAATGCCATTCCTTGATTTTTTAATATAATCTTTACATCGTCATAAATCAATTTTAATATTTTTTAACAAAAACATCATATATTATGTATTATTTCTGGTTGTAGTATAAAAATCCAACGTACAAATTATTTGTAATACAAAAACCTGTGATAATATAGATTTATGAATAAAAGATGTTTTTCAGGTTTAATAAGTCATGTAGTTTTAATAATTGTATCACTGCTTTCAATATTTCCTTTTATCTGGTTGGTATCGACATCTCTAAAAGGAATAAATGAAAACATTTTTGCATACCCTCCGGTATTTATTCCTCAAGATTTCACCTTGTCGAATTATAGCGGAGTTTGGGGAAAAGTAGATTTTATGCGGTACTTTTATAACTCAATTGCCGTTGCCGGTTTAACAGTAATTTTTAATCTTATATTCTCATCACTTGCAGGGTATCCGCTTGCTAGGATGAAATTTGCAGGAAAACGATTTATCTTTTTTGCAATCTTATCCACAATAATGGTTCCATTCCAAGCAATAATGGTTCCCGTGTACCTTATAACAGTTAAGCTGGGATTAACTGACGGTGTAAGTATTTTAAACGGATATATCGGTCTCGTAATGCCGTTTGCTGTTTCAGCATTCGGAATATTCTTAATGCGTCAAGCATTTATAAAAATTCCTATTGAGCTTGAAGAATCCGCAATAGTTGACGGTTGCAATGTATTTCAACTTTTATGGAAAGTGGTTATTCCAATGGTTAAGCCGACCCTGGCGGTTCTGGCAGTCTTTACATTTATCGGATCTTGGGGTGAATTTTTATGGCCAAGTATTTTATTAACCAAAGAAAGCATGTTTACTTTGCCTGTTGGTATAAATAATTTACAAGGAATGTTTAGCTCTAATTGGAGATATATTGCTGCTGGTTCTATTCTCTCAACTATTCCTATTATTGTTTTCTTTCTTGCGATGCAAAAATATTTTGTGAGCGGCGAAAATGACGGTGCTTTAAAAGGATAAGCTTTTTATATTAAATTTGCCTGTAAATTTTATTATCTTTGAATTATAATCTAGTTATGATTAGAATTTGAGGAAGAAATATGCTAAAAGGTAATGAAATAAGGGATTTATATTTAAACTTTTTTAAAGAAAAACATCAACATACAATAGTAGAAAGTTCAAGCCTTGTGCCTGATAATCCTACAGTATTATTAACGACTGCAGGAATGTTACAATTTTTGCCAATATTTTTAGGGATAGTAAAATCCCCATATAATCCTGCGAGAGCAACATCTTGTCAAAAATGTGCAAGAGCAGGCGGCAAAGATTCCGATATTGAGAATGTAGGAAGAACACCAAGACACCATACGTTCTTTGAAATGTTAGGAAATTTTTCATTTGGAGATTATTATAAAAAGGAAGTTATTCCTTGGGCTTGGGATTTTGTAACCAATGTTTTAAAATTGGATAAAAACAGACTATGGATAACAATATTTGAAACAGATGATGAGGCATATCAAATTTGGCGCAGCGTAGGCGTTCCTGCCGAACGTATTAAGCGTAAAGGTAAGAAAGATAATTTCTGGGGACCTCCTGGGGCTTCTGGTTCTTGCGGTCCGTGTTCTGAAATTCATTATGACTTAGGCGAAGAATTCAAATGTTCACCTGACTGCGGAATTGATACTTGCGAATGTGACAGATGGGTTGAGATTTGGAATTTGGTATTTACAGAACTTTATCAAGATGAAGAAGGAAATCAATCCCCGCTTGAAAGCAAAAATGTTGATACCGGCATGGGTTTGGAAAGAATTGCGATGGTTTGTCAAGGTGTTACATCAACATTTGAAACCGATTTGTTAAAGCCGATTTTGGATAAGGTTTCCGAAATGTCAGGTGTTCCTTATAAGAAATCTGAAAAAACAGATATTTCTTTAAGAATAATAACAGACCACGCAAGATGTGTAACTTTCTTGATATCAGATGGAGTAATTCCAGGAAATGAAGGAAGAAGCTATGTTTTGAGAATGATTTTACGTCGTGCTTTGCGTCACGGCAAAATTCTTGGAATGGAGCTTCCTTTCTTGTATAAACTGGTGGATGTTGTTGTTGATAATTACGGCGGAGCTTATCCTGATTTAATCAAGAATAAAGCCAAGATTATTGATACAATAAAGAAAGAAGAAGAGCGTTTTGGAAAAACTCTTGATAGAGGATACAAAATGTTGGATGAATTTATATCTAACAAGAAAGATATAGACGGAGAAAGTGCATTTAAACTTTATGATACGTACGGATTTCCATTTGAATTGACAAAAGAAATTGCAGAAGAAAACGGATTGAAAGTATCAGAAGAAGGCTTTAAGAAGGCAATGCAAGAGCAAAAAGACCGTGCAAAGGCTGCTACTCAAAAAATCAGTGTAACGGGTGATATGAAATATGCCAAGATAGAAAATGAAGTAGGCTCAACGAATTTTGTTGGATATTCTGAGTATGAAGCAGAAGGAAAAATTCTTGCAACTGTTGATGGGGATGGATATATTGATGTTGTCCTTGATACAACGCCTTTTTATGCCGAATCAGGTGGTCAAATCGGTGATAGCGGTATTATCGAAAATGAAAATCTTAAATTAGAAGTCTTAACTACATTTAAGGTAAACAAATTATTTATTCACCGCTGCAAGCTTTTAAACGGTGAAATAACTATTGGTGAAAAAGTTAAAGCAACAATAGATTTAGACAGAAGAAATCAAATAAAGGTACATCACACTTCTGCTCACTTACTTCAAGCAGCACTGGTAAAAGTTGTTGGTAATGAAGTAAAGCAAGCCGGTTCACAAGTTGAAGAAAATCGAATGAGATTTGACTTTAACTTCTCAAGAGCGATGACTCCTGCTGAAATTCAACAAACAGAGGATCTTGTTAATGATTGGATTTTAAAACAATATCCACTCCATACGGAAGTTATGGATATTGAGGAAGCAAAACTTACTGGTGCTACAGCACTTTTTGGTGAAAAATATGATGAAAAGGTAAGAGTAGTATCAGTTGGTGATGATAAGACAGGGTGTATTTCAAAAGAGTTTTGCGGTGGAACTCACGCTTCTAACACAAGTGATTTAAGATTATTCAAAATTCTTTCGGAATCCGCTATATCTGCTGGTGTTCGAAGGATTGAGGCAGTTGTTTCTTCTGCAGCTTTAGATTATTTAAATTCTAAAGCTAAAGAAATTGACAAGCTTTCAACTAAATTTAAAGTTCACTATGATGAAGTAGAAGGTAGAGTTGAAAAACTTCTTGATGAAAACAAAGAGCTTCAAAAACAATTACAAGAATTAAAAGAAGAAAATGCAAGAAATAAATTTGCAGCCTTTATTAACCGTGCAAAAGATATTGCTGGCGGGAAATTATTCATAAGCAAAACTGAAATCACTGACGGAGATGCAATAAAAGCAGGTGCAGAATATTTGGCATCAAGATTGGGTGAAAGTATTATAATTCTTGTTAATGAAAAAATGGTATTTGTAAAAGTATCTGACGTTTTTGCTAAATCAGGCGTGAATGCCGGTAAAATTGTTGGAGAAATCTCAAGAGCTTGCGGTGCAAACGGCGGCGGAAGACCTAATATGGCTCAAGGTGGTATTAAAGATTCATCAAAGCTTGATGACATTCTTAATGAGGTTGAAAAATCTTTCGTTAAAGTTCCTTGTTAGTCATAAGAAAGGCATCTATGCAAAATATAAAACAGATAATAGCCAATATTTCAGAAAACAGAATTCACTTTATGGCTATTATCTGTTCTTTTTTAATGGTTAGTATATTAAATATTTACCGAGCCTTGCAACCTTCTCTTTTTAAATTGTTTTTTTTGATTAGTGGTTTCATTCTGGTTTTATTTATTATTAATGGATTTAGGCTTAATTATATCCTTAAAAATATACTTAAGCAAAATTATAAAATACATACTACTTTAAAAGAGAATTGTATTTTATCTTTGTACTCATTAAGTTATCCGGTATTAGCAGCTGTTGTTATTGGAATAGAACTAATATTATGTGCTCTCATTAAAACAGATTTATTATATTTCACTATTTTGGCTATATTTACGGGTATTTTTTTTATTATGTTTCTTTTAACATTTATTTCCGGATTAGAGCTTGAGTATATTAAAAGTAATTTTAGTATAAAAAAATTATTTTCGTTTAATGAATTTATCAACCAAAATTCATCAGATATTATCGCACGTTATACTGCAATAACTGTTATTGAGCTTTTGGTTATAGGATGCGGAATTAAAATTATAGAACTATTCAAATTAGAAATAGTTCTACAATTTGTACTTACCTTTATTATTTTACTAATAGTATTGTATTTTATAATTTCACTTGAAAAATATAAACTAAACCTTAAACAATAGCATTAGACTTAGCTGAATGAGCACATTCAACACGTTTTTTAAGAGCACCGGCAGGCTCATAGTAAGGCGTAACAGTCATAACTTTGGCAGCAATATCAGGATAGTAATATATGAACCTTAACTCACTATCTGTTAGTGGTTTTTGAGTATGAACGTTAGCATATCTTACAAGTTCAAGGATATTTCTTGCTTCGTGCTCATCTTGGAATCTTAGTTCCAATTTGTTATAAACATTTCTAAATCCTTTAATTCCACCATATTCACCTGTTGTAATCATTCGACCGGTTTCAAGGATTTCAGGTTCACCTCTGCCCAGTTCTTCATAATCATACAATTCATAATTTCTTCTGTCTTTAAGTGCACCATCAGCGTGAATGCCTGATTCGTGAGCAAAAGCATTATCACCTACTGCAGGCTGATTGATAGGAATTGGCACCCCAAATGCGTATGAAGCATATTTTGCCAATTTCCAAGCCTTGCTTAAATCTATTTTTTCATCCAGTTTATACTTTTTCTCAAAACCTGCGGACTTAAGGATTGCAAGAATACAAGAGACTAAATCAGCGTTTCCTGCTCTTTCACCAAGTCCATTAACAGCAGTATTGATATAAGCATCTACACCTGCATCTACTGCAGCTTTAGCTCCCATCACAGAACATGCAACACCCATGCCCAAATCATTATGATAATGTAATTCTATTGGCATTTGAGTTTCTTTTGCTATTTTGAAAATTCTGTCATATGTTGTTGAAGGATCCTCATAACCGAGCGTATCGCAATATCTGAAACGGTCTGCACCACAACGTTTTGCTTCTGTTGCGTATTTTATTAAAAACTCAATATCGCTTCTTGAAGCATCTTCAGCGTTTACACCGATAATTTCAGCACCTTTTGATTTTGCACATTCAACAGCATCACAAGTAAGTTTTATTATATCACTATAAGTCTTTTTACCACCATATTTTCCATCTATCATTTGCTTAGACGTAGATTGCGAAAGGTTGCAGTATTTTAGTTTTGGAACATTTCTGAAGGATTCTTCAACATCAGAAGATATTGCTCTCATCCATCCGCTTAACTTGGTTGTTGTAATTGCTTGCCTGTCAACAAGCTCTAAATTGGCATTAAGATAGTTAAGCTCGTGTTTGGTTGCGGGGAAACCGAATTCTGATTGACTTATACCCATATCATCAAGCATTAGATTGATGATCGTTTTTTGTAATTTAGCAAGACCAAGTCTTGAAGTTTGTACACCATCTCTGTTGGTTACATCTAATATATAAATCTTTGCCATAATTATAACCCCTTAAATTAAGCTAATTCTTTCATTGCTAATTTGTATTCATCATCATTCGGTGCCTTGCCATGCCAACCTGCATTGTTCTCCATAAATGACACGCCTTTACCTTTTATTGTTTTTGCAATTATTGCAAATGGTACAGATGATTTTTTAGCAAGTTCTATTGTATCATATATTTCATTAAAATTGTGACCGTCAATTTCTTTTACTTCCCATCCAAAACTTTTAATCTTGTCTTTTAGAGGATTTAGGGCTGTAACTTTTTCTGTTTCGCCATCAATTTGTAACCCGTTTCTATCAATAATAGCAATTATGTTATTGAGGTTTCTGTGAGCAGCTTGCATAAATGCTTCCCAAACAGAACCTTCCTGTAGTTCACCATCCCCAAGATATACAACGACATTTGCAGGATTATTATTGAGTTTCAAACCTAACGCCATACCAACGCCCATACCAAGACCTTGACCAAGTGAACCTGTTGAAACTTCAATTCCTGGAATATAACCCTTTGACGGGTGTCCTTGGAGTTTAGAACCCAATTTTCTAAAAGTACTTAGTTCTGATTTGTCAAAAAATCCGCACTCTGCAAGTACAGAATACAAAAGTGCTGAAGCATGACCTTTTGATAAAATAAATCGGTCTCTGGTCTCATAGTTATTTGAGTTTTTCCATTCTTTAGGAATATTTAGGGAAATATTGTATAAAACGGTTAATATATCAGCACCGGATAATGCTCCGCCAATATGTCCGGATTTTGCCTGATATACTGCTGTAACAATATCTTGCCTTACTCTTTTTGCAAAACTTTCTAATTCACCAATAGTTTTTTCATCTAACATAATAATTAAACTCCGATTTTGTTTTTCAGAACTTTTAGAAAGAATAATGGTAATGCCGGAAAAATTCTTTTTATTCTCTTTGGTTGAGATACGACTCTATATAACCATTCTAAACCCAGTTTTTGAAAAATTACAGGGGCTCTTTTTACATCTCCCGCCCAAACATCAAAACTTCCGCCTATACCAATTAAAAGACCGTTTTTTAAATATTTTTTAGCACCCTGAATAAAAAATTCTTGTTTTGGTGAACCTAATGCCACAAGGACCAATTTAGGTGCTGCCGCTTGGAGTGCTAAATAGATTTCCTCATTGTTTTCAAAAAAACCGTTATGAGTATAAACAATTTTTAAATCAGGCATTGCTTTCTTTACATTTTCAACAGCTCTGTTAAGAGTGTCCTCGCTGGTTCCTATCATTGCGACTGGAACATTGTTTTTTTCGCATTCCCCCAAGAGCTTATAAGCAAAATCAACACCGGCAAATCTGTTAACTTTATATCCTTGAATTGCAAGGGCAAGCTTAATCCCAATTCCATCGGGCAACAACAAGTCAGCTTCTTTTAACAAGGATGCAAAATCCGGATTAACAAAACTGTAGTTAACCATTTCAGGATTAATTGTAACAATTTGCGATGCGTGTGTTTCTTCAATCAGCCTTAATGCACTATCCAGTGCCTCTTTAGCTGTTGTATCAGCTATTTCATATTCGAATAATTTTGCAGTTTTCATATTCTTATTATACTTGAAAAATAAAAAAATACGTTTTACAATATAAACTACGCTCAGTTATGAAGGAGGATTTTTATGAAAAAATTATTATCTGTATTATTTGCATTATGTGTTGTATCAGCAGCGGTTTCAGTAGCTGCACAAAATTCTACTTATACTGAAAGATGGATTAACCAAAAAGCAAATCAACTTGCAAAACCGGTTGCCGATAAAGAAAAAGAATTGCAAGCAAAACAAGAAGCTGCGGCAAAAGAACGTGCAGCAAGAGAAGCTGAAATGAAAGCAAAACAACAAGCAGCTCTTAAAGCTCAACAAGAAAGACAAAAAGCAAGAGAAGCTCAAAAACAACAAGTTAATAATGACGTTAACAACTTAAAAAATTCAATCAATGCTTTCAAAAAGTATGGTAAATAAGGTTTATTGATTAAACAAAAAGCGGAGAACAAATTTGTTCTCCGCTTTTGTTATTATATTTATTCTTACGGATTCCCTTCAAACATATCTTTAAAGAAATTTTTTATTTTTGTCGACAATTTTCTTTGTTCTCTTGCTTTTGCTTCGGCTGCCAGTTTTGCTTCTTCAGCAGCTTTTTCTGCTTCTTTTGCAATTCTCTCAGCTTCTTTTCGTTCAGCTTCTGATATTGCGTCAAGATCAGCTTTTGTTCTTACATAATTTTCTTTATCAGGTTTGATTACTTTGTCTTTTAGTGTTGTATTCAACCTTTCAGACATTTTAACTCCATTTTCATATTCTTGGATAACCATATTTTCACCCTTACCTTTTACGAGTATTCCGGTGTATGGAGTAGAATCTGCACCAATAGCTTCACCATTAATTATCTTTCCACCTTCATTTTCGAAAGCTTCTATCTTTTTAATATTTTTTGAAATGATTTCTTTTGATTTAAGCTCACCATCTATTACACTATTATGCTTGATTTTATCAATTTTTCCGACAGAATTATAGCTGTATATTTTATCATAATTAACAGCTTTTGTTGGGTCGTAAAATCCTTTTGCATCAATATTCTTAACAGCTCTTACGAGTTTCCCGTCTTGATATACACGATGAATTTTATCTCCGCTTGATGTTGTTTGGCTTAAAACCCCGCTAAATAGTGTACCATCTTTACATTTTGCAATTCCTTTTTCAAATGTATTTCCGTCACGCTTGAACATTTCTATTGTTTTTTCAGCAATATTTCCTTTTCTTCCTTTGGTTACTAAATAAGCAGCAACACCTAATAGTGCTAAACCGGTCAAACTTGTTGCAAGAAGATTGGATTTTTCTTCTTTTTTCGCTGGTTGAGGTATTTCTATATCATCTATTGCTGTTGTTTGTGGCTGTATTTGCTCCACAGCAGCAGGTGTTGTTTTAATCTGCGGGGTATTAATTGCGTAACTCATAACTAACCTTTCAAATTTTTCCTACATTCCTATACGTAAATAAAAACAAGAAAGGTTAAAAAATTGCGTTTTCTTGCAATTAGCTGTTAAGAATTGTTAATATTAATCATAAGTATGAATTTGAGCTTCTACGTGTTTTTTACTGTCAATAATTCTTCCCATTATATCCATGAGTTCCGATTTTGTATCAGCTTGGTAGAACTTTCCTTTTGTAACAAGTGCCGTACATTCAAGCTGTTCTAAGTCATCTTGTTCACCAATATTAAATGCAATAACATCAATAATAAAATCAGGTCTGAATTTTGAGAGCTCTATAGCGTATTTACAAGGGCTTTCGTCGCAATTTTCTCCGCCGTCTGTCAGTAATACAATATGTTTAAGTCCTTTATAATCACCAAAATCGCCTGTTACAGCTTGTTTTAACGAATATGTTATCGGAGTCATACCGCGAGGCGAAAATTCGTTTAGCTTGGTTATTATATCGGTTTTAGAATTAAGCGATATAGGAACGGTTAATTCAGAGGCTTTGCAGGCATGATATGCCGTAAATCCGCATTTGTGACCATAAATCCTTAATCCAGTCGGTATGCTTGACGGAATTTCAGGAAGATACTTTTCCATTACAGACTTTACCATATCTATCTTTGTTTCACCGTTAAGACTTTCCTCCATGCTCTGTGAAAAATCTATTACAAACAGTAATTCTTCATTTTCGGAGTGGATTTTCTCCGTGGGTAAATCGTTTTGCTGAAAAACTTCATAGGCTAAACATGGCAGTGCTATTAACATTACAAGAAATATTAGTTTTCTCATAAAATTATTATTGATTTTTTAATAAAAATATTAAATTCCACAATTAAGCTATTTATGATAAGACTCATTTTTGATTATTTTAAAACAACGATAAATTTGTTCTGTAAGAATCAATCTTGCAAACTCGTGTAAATAAGTCATTTTAGACAAACTTAGCCTAAAATTTGCTCTTTGAGAAACTAAAGAGGACAAACCGTGCGAGGAACCTATTACAAATATTAATTCATTATATCCGCTGTTCATTATTTCATTAATCTTTGATGCAAAATCTTCTGATGATAATTCTTTGCCTTTTATTTCCATTGTTATAACATAGCTTTCGGGCTTGATTTGCTCCAAAACCCTTTCAGCTTCTACATCCAGTGCCTTATTAATTAACTTCTCATCATAAATTTGTTCATTCTTAATTTCAACAACTTCAGTAGGGCAATATGGCTGAACTCGTTTTAAAAACTCATTAACGCCTTCTTTTATATATTTTTCTTTTAGTTTGCCAAGAGCTATTATTTTAATTTTCATTTTTTTCTATATATATAGATTGAGACGGGAATGCAAAATTTATTCCTTCTTCCCTGAATCTTCTTACAATTTCTCTTATAACTTCGTCTTTAATAAGACAATGTTCAGCCCAAATCCTTGTTTTTGAGTTAACGTAAAGTCTTAACGTGATTTGAGAAGAATCAAGCTCACTCACAAAAGCAAGGGGATCATCTTCGACTTTTGGATTATCAATAGCAACTGACTTTAGAATTTCAACGGCTCTTGCGATTTTTTCATTTGGAGTCGAATACTCTATACCTATTAACATATCTATTCTTCGTGCTCTTATAGTCGTAAGATTAGTGATTGCAGAATCTGCCATTATATTATTAGGAATGTTTATAACATAGTTATCCATTGTAACAATTTTAGTAGAGCGGAAGTTAATATCTTTAACAGTTCCTTCCATTCCGTTAAATCTAATAAAATCTCCGACCTTATACACTCTATCCCAAATGACCGCAAGTGAGCCAAATACGTTTGCGATTGTTTCTTTAGCCGCAAAACCTACTGCCATACCGACAATACCGAAACCTGCAATAAGTGAGGTTACCGAATACCCATTTGATTGTAAAAAGGATGCAATTATTATAAATAGAATTACTATTTTAACTATTTTTATAATAACAGGCACAAGCCTCAGCAGTGGAGCATCTGATTTATGATTTTTCAGCCGCTCTTGGGCTTTCCAGTATAGCAAATCAAGGGCTTTTATGGAAACATATATTATAATAATGTTAATAATTACACTGAATACCAGAGCTTTGTGTGTAACAAAGAATTTTGCTAAATAATCTGCAACTTTTGAATTAAACTCCATCTATTCTCTCCCATAATCCGTTTTAAAACTTTTTCAACTTCGCATAACTTGCATCCATGGCTTTTTTCCTTTTTACCCCGAAATCTATTGTGTACATTGTACTAGAACCAACTTGAATTACTTCTACACTATGTCCGATACCTATCTTTTCGAGGAAGAC
>CALURS010000011.1 GCA_944323215.1 Candidatus Gastranaerophilales bacterium
TGAGCTTACACTTGACGTAAATGGCAAAATAGTTCCAAACGAAGAAGGCAAAGATATATATAAGTTTATGTTAAATAAAAAAGGTAACTTAATCTTGGCATCAAATGTTGAAGGTGGAGATGGTGATTCAACACCGGAACCAACACAAGAGCCAACACCGGAACCAACACCGGAACCAACACCAGAGCCAACACCGGAACCAACACCAGAGCCAACACCAGAGCCAACACCGGAACCAACACCGGAACCGACACCAGAGCCAACTCCTGATCCAGGACAAGATGATAATGATGATGATCTTCCACGATTTGAATTTGATCCTATAAATCCTTATCCAATACCTAATCCTAATCCTATTGAACCTATAACACCACTTCCAACTCCTGAAGTTAAACCCGGTAATCAAGGAGGCTCAGGAGGTAGTGGAATGTCTGGTGTTACTGATCCAACAGTTAATTATGACCCAACAAGCCCATCCGGTATAGAAGGTAATAATGGAACTATAACACCAGAGCATTGGCAACAAAATGTAGGCGGTCAGACAACAATAGAAGACGGCCCATTCTACAAATAAATCCTAAAAAGGAGCTGTTTATCAGCTCCTTTTTTAGTTATCAGCTGTACATTTTTAGGAAATAATATATAATGATGAAAAAGGCAGGAGAAAACTTATGGAACTGGATCCTATCAATAAAATTAATCCCAGTATAGTAAATCCAAATGCAGTATCTGAATTTAATAATAAAACTCATTCTCAAAAAAAAGAGAATTCAAATCCTAAAAGAGATTATAAACATTTAACAGAGGAGCTTAATAAAATGAGTGAATTAAATAAAACAATGGTAAATTACCAAAATGATTACGAATTAAACTTAAGTCATGACGAATTAGTAAAACGAATAAGCAAAGAATATATGACAACAAAAAAAATGCTTTCATCTGACGCGGAAGAATATAAATCACTTGATGAAAGAGATAAAAAAGCCTTAAAACATCTGGTAAAAGCAGCATATATCCTTGAAGAGATTAACTTAAAGCTTGATAACCATCACAATTTGGCATTTAGGGAATATTTAAGCAGAGAAATAGCAAAAGATAATGAAGATGCAAAGTTAACAAGAATTTTATTTGAAGCTCAAAAGGGTGTTTGTGCAATAGACTGTGAGTCAAATAAAATTAGTTTGGCAAAAGGTGTTGAAGAAAAGCTTGGCAAAGGTTTATATCCTGAGGATTTAAGCGTAGAAGAATTTCATTCAATAATCAAGAAAATGGTAGAAGCAGGTGAAATAGATGAAGTTCGTAAAATATTAAATCAGCGAAGTGTAGTAGAACGTGACGGTGACAAATTAAAAGCAACGGACTATATAGATAAATACAAAGAAGAATTTGAACAGATGGCAGCTGAGCTTGATAGAGCAGCGAAGCTGTCAACAAATAAAGATTTTAACGAATACTTAACCCTGCAAAGTGCGGCACTAAGGACAGCAGACCCAATGTTGGATGCTCAAGCCGACAAAAAATGGGCAACACTTCAAGATACTCCGTTAGAATTTACTATAACGAGAGAGAATTATTCTGACGAAATGACCCAAACAGTTATAGAAAATAAAGAACTAATGGAACTTTTGTCAAAGTATGATATCAAGCCTGTTTCTAAGGATATGCTTGGCGGCAGAGTCGGAATAGTAAACAAAAAAGGAACAGATGCAATATTAAAGGTAAAAGAATACCTTCCGATAATGGCTCAAAATATGCCATTTAATAATGAGTATGAACAAAATATCTCACCGGATAAAGATTCTAAGCAAACAATGGTGGATGTAGACTTAGTAGCGGTAACGGGTGATGTAGGTGAATTTAGAGGCGGAATAACATTAGCCGAAAATCTTCCAAATGATGATAAGTTATCATTAACAATAGGTGGAGGCAGAAGAAATGTTTACCATAGGCAAATAAGAATGATAACAAGTGAAGATGCTAAACAAAAACTTCAAAAACGACTTGATGCCGTGCTAAATAAAGAACAGCACAAATATTATAACGACGAAGCAGACCATTGGTTTACGGTAGGTCATGAAAACGGACATTCATTAGGCCCAAACAAAAACAGAGAAGCACTTGGGAAGTACCAATCAATCATTGAAGAAAATAAAGCTGATATGGTATCGCTAGCAATGCTTGATATCTTGACAGAAAAAGGGTTATATACGCCCGAACAACGAGAACAGATTATAGTAACATTTGCAGCTGATAACCTTTTAAAATCAAAGCCTGTACTTAGCCAAGCTCACAGAGTGAGAACGGTAATGCAAAATTATTACTTCTTAAAGCATGGTGCAATTGAAATTTCAAAAGACGGAGTTTTAACTGTTAATATCGATAAAATGGTACCTACTGCACAGAAAATGCTTGAAGAAATTGTAAGAGTACAAATTGATGCTGATTTTAATAAAGGCGAAAAATACGTATTAGACAATTTTGTATGGACAGATGAGATGGAAACGGTTGCTGCAAAACTGAGAGAAGTATCAAAAACTCTAAACGGTAGAGTTGAATCTCCGTTGGCTAACGAGCTTCTTGAAAAAGCGTAAAAAGAAAAAATATCCAAAAGAACAAGGGATGTATTTGTTCCTTGTTCTTTTGGTTATTTACCGAATCTTAAGGCAAGTTCTTCAAGATATTGTTCATATGAAATTGCTTGAGCATTATTTTTAATGAGAAAATTTAAGAAGTTTTGATATTCTTTATTTGCAAAATCATTAAGAGATTTTATGGGTTTTAAATGTTCCGGTATATCTACAATGTTTTTAAAATTTTTAAGACTAAATAAAAATCCTTTAAAAATACTTTTAATTCTTAAAAGAGCTAATTTAGGCAGATCCTTATCAGATATTTCAAATAAAGGAGCATTGTCTGTATTAGGTAAATTAATTCCATTTAACTTACAATTATCTATAATCCAGTTAGAAGAGAAGTTATTTTTTTTTATAGAATTCTGGATATAAGAGAATGTGTCTACATCATATATAGAACGATTTTTAAAAAAAATACTTCCGGATTTTGTAATTTCATCACCATACTTTTCTAAAATCTTAAAATATTCGTGGTTAGAACATTTAATCATTTTAATAGCACCGAAATTAGGTTGATTATTATTAAGATTGTAATTCATAGAGCCTCCACAGCAAAAACATGAACAATACTCAAGAAAAAAACTTGCCAAAATATTAATTCACTTAATAAAAATTTACAAAAGGATATAAAAAAATACAGAATTATAATTGGCGGAAAGAATTATTTATACTAAGATAGGCACCTACTTGATTGTGTAATTTTTTTGATTTAAAATCAAGCGGTAAAGCAAAAAAACAAAGGAGAAAATATTATGTCAAGAAAACCGATTATAGCCGGAAACTGGAAAATGAACTTATTACAAGAAGAAGGCAAAGAATTGTTTAACGGAATAAAGACTTTTGCAAAGAATTTTTCAGAATCACAATTGCCAACAATAGTGGTAGCACCAACATTTTTGTCAATTCCTGCGGTAGCAAGTTGTAAACACAACTGTGGCTGTGGTTGCGAAAAAGTAGCAATAGCAGCACAAAATTGCCATTGGAAATCATCAGGAGCATATACTGGAGAAGTATCAGTAGAAATGGTAAAGGATGCAGGCTGTGAATATGTAATAATCGGTCACTCTGAAAGAAGACAATATTTTTCAGAAACAGATGAAATGATTAACTTAAAGGCTAAAGCTATTTTAGCAGGCGGCTTAATTCCAATAATCTGCTGCGGTGAAACATTAGAACAAAGAGAAGCAGGCATAACTGATGAACATATTTCATCACAAATCAAAGCTGCATTAGATGGAATTTCATCAGATGATGTGGCAAAATCAGTAATCGCATACGAACCAATCTGGGCAATCGGAACAGGTAAGACTTGTGATGCAGATGAAGCAAACAGAGTAATTGGAATGATAAGAAACGTAGTAAAAGAAGTATCTGGTTCAGAAGCAGCATCTTCAATCAGAATTTTATATGGCGGCTCAGTAAAACCATCAACAATAGAAGAACAAATGTCAAAATCTGATATAGACGGAGTATTGGTTGGTGGTGCAAGCTTAACAGCAGAAAGCTTCAATGAAATCATATCAAATACAATGAAAGTAAGTGTATAATAAAAAAGGAGTATCAGATGGCACAACAATTTCCACCGCCACAACAACCGCAACAAGGTCAACAGGTACAAACAAGAACGGCATTAGTATTGTTTTTGAAGGGTTCAGCAACTCCAATAGTGTTGTATTTTGAAAATCCTCAAGCCGTATATGCGGAATTAAAACAGCTAATGAAATCGCCAAATCCTGTTTTGGTAGAAAAGGAGCCAATAGGACCTGTTAAAAAGCTCTGCTTTGTATCAACACAAATATCAGGCTTGATACTTCAAGAGGAACCCTATGTATAGTGTAAAAATTAAAGACATAGAAAAAGAAGAAGGAAAAACTCTCAAACAACATTTTTCATTTGAGATTAAGGAATTATCTGCGAAGGTGGATAGTTCCTTAACCTTCAAATCTTTAGGAGACTTTATTGAAGTAACCGGTCATGTAAACGGAGAAATTGATGTCGAATGTGATGTATGTTTGACACCATACAAAGAAAAACTTGATTTTGACATAGATGAAACGTATGCCAAAACAACATTATTTGGAGAGTACGGAAACGAAGTAGAGTTAAGAAACGGCGAATTTGTAACGGACTTAAACGGGGCAGATGAGATAGATGTTTATGACTTATTGTATCAATCTGTAATATTATCTTTACCAAATAAAAAAGTTTGTGGTATAAATTGTAATGAAGGTCTTTTTGTAACGGATGAAGAATATCAGCCGGAGGATGAAAGGCTAGAAATATTTAAGAATATAGAAATAAAAGACAACTAGTCGAAGTAGAAACAGCAAAAGAAAGAAAGGTATAGAAAAATGGCAGTACCAAAGAAAAGAACCGGGCACAGTGCTCAAGGTAAAAGAAGATCAAACTGGAAGGCGACTAAGCCTGAAACAGCAAAATGTCCCAATTGCGGAGCAACAGTATTAGCACACACAGTATGTATGTCTTGTGGTCAATACAAAGGTAAAGTAGTAAGCATAAAAGCAGCAGGCTATGCTGAAGAAGCAGAAGCAGTAAAACCTGCAAAGAAATCTTCAAAATCAAAAAAAGCTGAAGAAGCAAAAGTTGAAGAAGTAAAAACAGAAGCAGAAGCAACAGAAGAAGCAAAAGCAGAAGAAGTTGCAGAAGCAGAAGTAAAAGAAGAAAAAACTGAAGAATAGTTATAATAAGAGGAAAAGATGACAAGAATAGCTATCGATGCAATGGGTGGAGATTACGCACCGTATGAAGTAATAGCAGGCGCAGTATGGGCGGCTCAAGATTATGGTGTAGCGTTAGAGCTTGTAGGAAATCAAGACAGAATAGAACAAGTACTTGAACAAATATCACGCGAAGGATTTTTATCTGAATGCGGCAGAGCAAGCAGGAAACGCAGAGTTCGAGTAGACGTAAAATCATTGGATATCAAGATAACCCACGCATCCGAGGTAATCGAAATGGGCGAAGCCCCCGGACAAGCTATTCGGAAAAAGAAAAAATCCTCAATAGTATTAGCGGTAAATTCTGTAGCAACGGGGAGTTCAGATGCCCTAGTTGCTGCGGGCTCTACCGGTGCGGCTATGGCAGCAAGTTTATTTGGTTTAGGCAGAATTCAAGGAATTGACCGTCCAGCAATTGCAGTGACGCTTCCGACAATGAAAAAGCCTATAGTCGTTATTGACGGTGGTGCAAACAGTAATTGTACTCCTGAAATGTTAAGACAATTTGCCATTATGGGTCAAACGTTCTCAAAGAACGTATTAGGAATAGAAAATCCGAGAGTGGGTGTTCTTAACATCGGAGAAGAAGCAGGAAAAGGTAATGAGCTTGCGCAGCATACTTACAAACTTTTAGAAGAAGAACAAGACAAATTCAATTTTGTAGGAAATATTGAAGGCAGAGAAATTTTCCTAAATCTTTGTGATGTTGTAGTATGTGATGGATTCGTTGGTAACGTTGCATTAAAGATAACAGAGGGAACATCTTCAATGTTGTTTAGAATGTTAAAGGCGCAATTCAAATCAGATTTAATCGGTATGATAATCGGTTTATTGGCAAAACCTTTTATGAAGAGAATTTATACTAAAATAAATTATGAAGAATTTGGCGGAGCGTTATTGTTAGGAGTAAAAGGAATAACAGTAATTTCCCACGGAAGAAGTAAAGCGTATGCAATTAAGAATGCCGTACGAGTAGCAAAAGAAGCAGTAGTAAACGGCGTGAACAAACAGATTGCAGAATTAGTTTTATAAAAAAGTTAAAATAGACCAGAGAATACCAGGGGAGTAGAGATGGCAGAGAATAGAATTCCATTAAAAATAGCAGGAGTAGGATACGGTTTACCGAAAGCGGTAATAACAAATGATGATTTAACACAGTTATATGAAACCTCTGATGAGTGGATTTATACAAGAACAGGTATAAAGGAAAGACGAGTTGTTTCAGGAAATGAAACTGCTATTGATTTAGGTTTTGAAGCAGCGAAAAATGCAATAGCAAAATCAGGAATAAAAGTAGAGGATATTGATTTGGTGCTTGCAGCATCATCTGCGCCACCGCAATTGTATCCGGCTATAGCATGCCATATTCAAGCTAAGTTAGGCATTCCCAAATTTGTACCGGCATTTGACATAACAGCTGCTTGTACCGGTTTAATCTACGGATTACAAATTGCAAGAGGGCTAATAGGTGCAGGCTTATATAAAAATATTTTAATAGTTGCAACAGATAACAACTCTAAATTAGTAGATTGGACAGATCGTTCAACATCAATATTATTTGGTGACGGAGCAGGTGCTGTTGTTGTAACTCAAGCAGAAGACGGAATTGATGATATATTGTCATTAGATATAAGAGCCGATGGTTCGATAGGTGAATACATATACATGGATATGCCTGGTAAGACTTGTCCGCTTGTTGAACAAGCAGATGAAAAAGACTGTCATATAAAAATGAATGGTAGAGAAGTTTATAAATTTGTTGTTACAATTCTTCCGAAATATATTGAAAAATGTCTTGAAGAAGCAAAAATGAAACCGGAAGAAGTTGATTATCTAATACCGCACCAAGCAAATCAAAGAATAATAGAAGCAATTCAAAACCGCTTAGGATATGATGACAGTAAAGTTATTTCTAATATCCAATACTACGGTAATACGTCAGCTGCATCTATTCCAATAGCGTTAGCTGAAGGCGTAGAAAATGGAAAAATTAAATTAGGTTCTACAGCCATATTATGTGGTTTTGGAGCAGGAATGACTTGGGGTGCAGCTATTGTAAGATTAAGAGAAGGTATTTGCTAAAAAATATAGAGCCGCACTCTAAAAAATAAAAATAAAAGGGAGTATAAAAAATGTCAAAGAAAGTAGCCTTTCTATTTCCGGGACAAGGTGCACAGTCAGTCGGGATGGGAAAAGATTTATATGATAACTACGATGCAGCCAAAAATGTATATAATACAGCTGACAAAGTTTTAGGCAGAAGCATATCATCAATATGTTTTGCAGGAAGCGAAGATGATTTAAAACAAACTGTAAATACCCAACCTGCAATCGTTGCAACCTCTATTGCCGCATTAGAAAGCTTAAAATCAGCAATGGATATTGAACCTTCATACACGGCAGGTCACAGCCTTGGTGAATATTGCGCAATGTATGCAGCAGGCGTAATGGATTTAGAAACAACAATGAAGCTTATCCAAAAAAGAGCAGATTTGATGGGGGCAACCAAGGGTGGTGCAATGGGAGCAGTTTTAAACGCTCCGGAAGGTTCTATTGAGGAAGTCTTAAAAGAAGCATCTTCAATCGGATATGTAGATGTAGCAAACTACAACTCTCCTGCTCAAGTAGTAATTACAGGTGACAGTGCAGCAGTACAAAAAGCAGGCGAATTGTTGCTTGAAAAAGGTGCGAGAAGATTTGTTCCTCTTGCTGTTTCAGGAGCTTTCCACTCTAAGTTTATGGAGGGAGCTGGAAAAGAATTTGCTGAATATTTAAAAGATTTCTCATTGAATGATGCAAGCGTTCCTGTAGTAACAAACGTTGATGGGGAAATGACAACATCATCATCTGATTTTAGAGAAAAAATGCCAAGACAAATTTATTCATCAGTATATTGGACTCAATCGGTTCAAAATATGGTGTCAAACGGAGTGGAAATATTTCTAGAAATAGGTCCGGGAAAAGTTCTTGCAGGGCTTGTCAAAAAAAATAGCACCACAAGTAAAAGTATTAAATATCTATGATAAAGCATCACTTGAAGCAGCTGTTTCAACACTAAAAGATGAACTACTGTGTGAAGCGTAATAGAAATAAAATAAGGAGAAAAATAATGAGTGAAAGAAAAATTGCATTAATTACAGGCGGATCAAGAGGAATAGGTTTGGCTTGTGCATTAGAATTAGCAAAAGCAGGCTGTGATATCATTATCAATGATATATGTGATGCAGAAAAAGCTCAACCGGCTTTAGATGAAATAAAGGCTTGCGGTGTTAACGCATATTTCTACAGCTTTGATGTTTCAAACAATGAAGCTGTTCAAGAAAATGTAGATAAAATGATTGCAGAACACGGAAGAATTGACATTCTTTTAAATAACGCAGGAATTACAAAAGACGGCTTATTCGTAAGAATGGATATGGAACAATGGGAAAGAGTTATTAAGATTAACTTAACAAGTGCATATTGTGTAACCCACGCTGTAATTAAATATATGATGAAAGCACGTCAAGGTTCTATTATCAACATGTCAAGTATAGTAGGTCGTCACGGTAATGCAGGTCAAGCAAACTATTCAGCGTCAAAAGCTGGGCTTATTGGTTTAACTCAAACATTGGCTAAAGAATTTGGTTCAAGAAATATAAGAGTTAATGCAGTATGTCCTGGGTTTATCCAAACTGCTATGACTCACGATTTAGCTAATATTGATGAATATTTAAAAGCTATACCAATGAAAAGACTTGGTACTCCGGAAGATATAGCAAAAGTAGTTAAATTCCTTGCTCTTGATACTGACTACGTTACTGGTCAAGCTATTGAAGTTGCAGGCGGTTTGATGATATAGAAATTTTCATTATAAAAAATAATAGCGAGTGAATTACTTATTTAATTCACTCGTTATTATTTTAGGCCGAATTTTTGTAATTTCTTTAAAAGTGTATTTAATGAAACATTAAATTCTTTACATAATTCCATTGTTGATTTGCCTGCTTGCAGCTTTTCTTCCAGTAGTTCTTTTGTTATTGTTTTTGCATTCAAATGTAACCTTGTTTCTTTTGTAATAAGATTGTATTTTCTAATTACAGATCGGTACATTTGTACAGGAATGTCAAATAATTCACAAACTTCGCTTTTTGTTGCTCCTTGGTCTAAGTATTCTTGTATCTCAATCGGGTTTAGAGCATTAAGCTTTTTTATGCTATCTCCCAAAACAGTTTTAACATTGGCTTGTTTTGCTTTTTCATAAAAACATGTATTACTTATTCCTAGAGACTCTTCTATTGTATATCTTGATTTCCAATTTTTAACTGTTTTTTCAAGTTTTGCTTTTGGAATAGTTATTTCTCCAAAATGGTGTTTATAATTGTATTTGATGTGATGACGTTTAAATAATTTATATACTGAACCCTGACTTGTAAGATTTAATTTCTTGCATATTTCATCAATTGTATAGTCTTTATCTACTAATGCTTGTATCTCTTCCTTAGTTATGTTTGAAATATTTATTTTTGCTTGTTTGAACTCTGTTATTATACCAAATTTATTAAGTAAGTCAGTGTAAGTTCTTTCAGAGATGTTTAATTCCTTGCATATTTCTTCACGTTTCTTGCCTGAATTAATTAAATTTTCTAATTGTTCTTTTGTAATATTTGCAATATTTTCTTTTGATTTAGCAAGTTTAGTTTCTATTTTTAGTGTTCCGACTAAACGTTGTAATGTTGAAACTGAAATATTAAGAATTTCCGCAATTTCCGGATTTGATTTCCCGCTTTTAATTAAGTTGTCAACTTCCTCCTTAGTTATTTGCGATATTCTTTTTATACTTTCTTTATGTTTAGTAGAAATTTCAAACTTGTTTAATAAGTCAAAATAAGCGTCCTTGCAAATATTAAGTTGTTTACAAATTTCTGCTACTGATAATTTTTGTTCAAGCAGTGATAGAATTTGTTCTTTAGTGGCAGCTTTTCGACTTGCTCCAAGAATATACCCTCTTAATCCATATTTTTCCATTAAATTGTAATAAGCTGTAGTTGTAATATTCAAAGTACTACAAACTTCATTAATGGGTGTTTTATTCTTTAAGAAAGATTCAAATTGTTCTTTCGGGATTTCAGCCAGCTTTTTATTATAACTTTCCTTCTTAGAAGGTATATTGAAAAGTTTTAATTTACGATAGTATGTGGGAGTACTAATATTCAAAGTTTTTATAATTTCTGTTTCACTTTTACCTTCTTCTCGAAGCTTTAAAATTTGTTCTTTTGTTATATTGTTTTGGTTGCTTTGAAAAGTAATATTTGAAAAATAAGAATTTAACGATACGTACATATATATTCTCCCTAGTAACATTAAAACAAATAAAGATTTTTTTGTTACATTATGTTTCCAAAGTGTAACAATTTTTGAAATTTATTGCAAAAATATCTTTAAATAGTATAATTTTATGTGACAGTGGATTACACAGATAATAAGAGGAATTAAAAATGAGTACATTAGAAAAAGTAAAAAAAGTTGTAGTTGACCAATTAAGCGTAGATGAAAGCTTAGTAACTCCTGAAGCAAGCTTTACAGCTGACTTAGGTGCAGATTCTTTAGATACTGTTGAATTAGTAATGGCATTTGAAGCAGAATTCGGTTGCGAAATTCCTGATGAAGAAGCTGAAAAAATCCAAACAGTTCAAGATGCAGTTAACTACATCGAAGCACACTCATAGTCCTTTATAGGATAAACAAATTTTATGAGGGTGAAAAATTAAATAACTTAATTTTTTGCCCTCTATTTATTAAAGGAAAAGAGAACATGACAAAACGCAGAGTTGTAATAACCGGGATGGGAGCTGTAACTCCTTGTGGGATAGGCGTAAATGAATTTTGGAAGAATATGCTTGACGGAGTTTCTGGTATAAGTTTAACAGAAGCAATGGATACTACACGTCATACAGTAAAAATCTCAGGTGAAATTAAGAATTTTGAGCCGGAAAAATATTTAGATGCAAAAGAGGCAAAAAGAATGGATAGATTCACACAGTTTGCTGTTGTAGCAGCTGATGAAGCTATCCGTGATGCAGGTTTAACAGATAACAATAGTTATGATCCATATAGAATAGGTGTTATAGTTAGTGCTGCAGCCGGCGGTTTTAAGACTTTTGAAAAAAGTCATAAAGATATCATTGAAAAAGGACCGACTAAATGTTCACCGTTTACAATTCCAATGTTAATCGTAGATATGCCATCAGGTAGAATCTCTATGAAGTATGGATTTAAAGGTGTTAATAAAGCTGTAGTTTCGGCTTGTGCAACAGGTTCACATTCAGTCGGAGATGCATTCCGTGCTATTCAATACGGCGATGCTGACTGTATGATTGCAGGCGGTTGTGAAGCTACTATTTGCGATGTAGGTATTGGAGCATTTACTGCTGCTAGAACTTTGTCTAAGAGAAATGATGAGCCTACTAAAGCAAGCAGACCTTATGACAAGGACAGAGATGGCTTTGTTATGTCAGAAGGGGCTGGGGTTTTGGTTCTTGAAGAATATGAAGCAGCCAAAAAACGTGGAGCTAAGATTTATGCAGAGATAGTCGGTTATGGCCAATCTGCAGATGCATACGATATGGTTGCTCCTTGTCCTGAAGGTAAAGGTGCTACTAAATCTATGGAATTTGCACTTGCTGATGCAGGATTGAAGCCGGAAGATGTTCAGTACATCAACACTCACGGAACTTCAACAGGTTTGGGTGACGTTGCAGAGTCGCTGGCGGTTGAAAGAGTGTTTGGTGATAAGGAGCATAACAAAAACTTATTCATATCTTCTACTAAGAGTATGCACGGGCACATGTTAGGTGCAACTGGAGCTGTTGAAAGTATTGTTTGTGTTAAATCAATTACTGACAACGTAATTCCTCCGACTATCAATCTTGAAAATCTTGATGAGCATGTTGCTAATCTTAACTATGTTGCTAATAAACCTTTAAAAACGCCTGTACATGCTGCTCTTTCAAACTCTTTTGGGTTTGGCGGACACAATGCTACATTGTTATTTAAAGAGGTTTAGTAATTAATTTTATAAAACTAAAAAGCGGAATGCAATGCGTTCCGCTTTTTTAAGTTCAGAGGTTAGATGTATATGGCAGATAAAATTATATTTTTCTCAGGCAAGCAGTACTCCGGAAAAGACACGGCAGGAAAAGTTTTTCTTGAAAAATTAGATGGTTACAGACGTTGTGCTATGGGTGATATAATAAAACTTGAGTATGGAAGGCTTCATAATCTTTCTTATGATGAGATTGAAAAGAATAAGTCACAATACAGACAAGGGCTTATAGACCTAGGAAATTGGGGTAGGGAGCAATCCCCTGACTATTGGCTTAAAAAAATTATCGAACAGAATGGGAAAATAATTGTTACAGATGTTAGAGTTCCTCACGAGTATGAGGTTTTTAAGGAAGCAAATGCTTTATCTATAAGAATTGAAGCCTCAAGAGAGGTTAGAAGTAAAAGAGGAAAACTAGTCGGAGAGAATGATATTACTGAAGTAGGACTTGATAATATTACGGACTGGGATTATATTATTGAAAATAATACGGATTATGAAAGTTTTTACGATAAACTCATAAAAGTAATTGAAGAAATAAAGCAAAAAGGATTTTAGACTTAATAAAATACTTGTATAACGTAGATTATAAAGGAGAGAATATATGAAGAAAATGGCTTTATTGTTAATGCTATCAGCAGTAATAGGAATAAAGGTTCAAGCATCAGAGGTGCAAGGAATACCGGCTGATGAGGCGCTCGCTAAGTTGAAAGCAGGGAATGAACGTTTTACATCATTGAAGGTTAAACATCCTGATGAGAATAAACAACGCAGAGAAGAAATGCAAAAAGGTCAGCATCCTTTTGTTGTTATTTTATCTTGTTCTGATTCAAGGGTTCCGTTAGAGCTTATTTTTGACCAAGGATTGGGAGATATTTTTGAAATCAGAAATGCAGGGAATGTACTTAACGACCATGTTATAGGTAGTATAGAGTATGCCGTAATGCACTGTGGTGTAAAACTTATCGTAATTATGGGACACCAAGATTGCGGAGCCATTGCCGCTACTCTTTCTGGAAAGTCTGAAACTAAGTATATCAAAGCATTAGAGGATTCTATTCAACCTGCTATTGAAAAATGTAAAAAGGATAATTTAGAGATTAACTCTGATAATGTTGTAAAAGAACATGTTCAACAAGATATTGAGGAGCTTTTAACAGAGGATTCCGAACTTGTTAAATATATGAAGGAGCACGATGTTAAAATTGTTCCTGCATACTATAGCATTGAAACAGGCAAAGTCGAATTTTTAGAAAAATAATTAAAAAATCTATTGTTTGTTTTTTACAACTAAAAGTACTAAATTTAATGGGTGGAAAGTATTCCACCCATTAAAAATATCTAATCTAATGACTTCTCAAGTCGCAAACTAAGTTTATTTATTTTATTTGATGTTGCACAAGCTGTTCGTGTTAGCAGCCCCGATAAGGTTGCTATACTTGTATCACTAATATTTTCATCTCCATTGTTTAATATACTCTCTAATATTTTAGCCAAATGTTTTACATATGAAGATTCTATTACAATTTTTTGAACATCATCTAATATATAAGCTTTTTCATCTTTTATCATAATTTTCCTCTGTGTGTTTGTATAATATTTTATTGTGAATTCTCAATACTATATTATCATAGTTTGTTGTGAAAATGCAATAATCCAACATAATATTGAGAAATATCAATGATATTTTTTATAACATTACTCATAATAAGAATATGAATTATTCGGAATTAGGTAAATACATAAGAGCAGAAAGAATAAAACAGAATATAACATTAAACGAATTTGCATTACGTTCTGATGTTGATTCCGCAATTTTATCAAGAATAGAGAATTTAAAACAAGATATAAAATTAAATGTATTAATAAAAATAGCAAAAGAGTTTGGCAAAACCCCGGCAGAATTTTTATCAAATTTTGAATCTGAGGGGTAAAGGAGTAATAAACATCAAATTTTCCTACTCAAAACAAACTCAAAGTAAGAGGATTTATTCCTCATTCCAGAGTTCATCGTCGTAATGAACAAGTTCAAGATGGCCAATTATTATTGTGTCACCGTTCTTAATCCCTTTTTTCTTGAGTTCTTCAAATACTCCCATAGAAGTTAGGATATTTTGTAATCTTACAACTTGTTCAGTATTTCTAGCATCAGTTACACCTGCAAGACGATTAATTTTACCACCTGTTACAATAAATCCGTCTTTAGCAAATTTTGTCACTTCAAAATTGCTGTCATCGTTATCGTAAGCTCCGGTATCCTCCTCTATTTCAATATTAAATTCCGGTTTTGGAATTTCATCGAGTTTAGAGTCAATAAAGTGAAGTAATTCTGTGAGATTTTCTCTTGTAACTGCAGAAATTACAAATACATCCTTTGTGAGTGTTTTGAACTCTTTAAGCAATTCATCTCTGACCTCTGGCAGAACGGCATCTGCTTTATTAAGCACAACAATTTGATATAGGTTTTTAAGCCTGTCAGAGTGTTTAGCAAGCTCATTGTTAATTATTTTGTAATTTTCAATCGGGTTTTGTGCAGTCATATCGACAATATGGAGTAAAAACCTGCATCTTTCAACGTGTCTTAGAAACTCATGACCAAGCCCTACACCTTCGCTTGCACCTTCTATAAGTCCAGGAATATCTGCAACAACATACGCATCTCCGTCTGATTTCTTTACAACTCCTAAATTGGGAATTAATGTTGTAAACGGATAATCAGCTATTTTAGGTTTAGCAGAGCTTACTGCGCTAATAAAAGTAGATTTTCCTGCATTTGGCATACCAAGCAATCCTACATCAGCTATAAGTTTCAGTTCTAGTTCTAAAATTCTTTCAATTCCTGGTTCTCCTGGTTCACAGAATTGAGGTGCTTTTCTGTTTGCGGTTGCAAATCTTGCGTTTCCGCGTCCGCCTCTGCCGCCTTTGGCTGCGAGCATTGTTTGACCATCCTCTGTTAAGTCACCTATTATGGTGCCTGTTTTTACATCTTTCACAACCGTTCCAAGCGGAACTTTTATATACAAATCCTCAGCACCTGCTCCGTGCATCCCTTTTATTCCGCCGTTTTCTCCCGATTTTGCTTTATATACTGATTTGTGCTTAAAATCCATTAATGTTGAGATATGTTCGTCTGCTACCAAATAAACATCGCCGCCACGACCCCCATCTCCGCCTGCCGGACCGCCTTTATCTACATATTTCTCACGTCGCCAGGCTACCATGCCATTTCCGCCCTTACCTGAGATTATTCGTATTTTTGCTTTATCTAAAAATTTCATTTTTCTAACCTTTATTTTGTTTTAGTCGGATTTGTATTTATTATTAATATCTTTGCCCGATTAATCGTTTGTATTATAATGCTACTATGAACACAGTAAAAAATACATTATTTTCTAATAAACCTGTAAAGATTGATGAAAATTCAATCATAATGGCTATTGAATCCAGTTGTGATGAAACAGCCGGTGCAATTGTAAAAGGCGGGCGAGAAGTTCTTGCAAACGTTGTTGCTTCTCAGATTAAGACACATGAAATCTATGGCGGTGTTATTCCTGAGATTGCAGCAAGAGAGCATTTAGATGCTGTTAATTCTGTTATTGATGAAACTTTTAAGCAAGCAGGACTTAAACCGGATGATATTACGGCTTTTGCAGGTACTGTTGGACCAGGGCTTGTAGGATGTTTACTTGTAGGATTAAATGCCGTTAAAACACTAGCTTTAGTTCATGACAAACCGTTTATTGGCATCAATCACCTTAACGCTCATATTAGTGCCAATTTTATTGATACTGATTTAGAGCCGCCGTTTATTGCACTTCTTGTATCAGGCGGACACACTCAAATTATTGAAGTAAAATCCTATTCCGAAATGGAGATTATAGGCGAAACTATTGATGACGCTGTAGGTGAAGCCTATGACAAAGTCGCAAGACTTATTGGACTTCCATATCCGGGGGGACCGAAATTGGATAAGCTCGCTCAAATCGGAAATCCTAAAGCATTCCAACTTCCGCAAGCTAAAGTCGGAGAATATGATTTCAGCTTTAGCGGACTTAAAACCGCTGTATTTAGGTTGGTTAAAAGCTTTGATGGGAAAGAGCTTCCGGTAAATGATATTTGTGCTTCTTTTCAAGAATGTGTAAGTGAAACTTTATTAAAGAAGGTTAAAAAAGCTCTTGTTGATAAAGGATACAAAACTGTTGTTCTGGCAGGCGGTGTTGCTGCTAACAGCGAAATAAGAAGAAAAATCTTCAATCTTCAAGATGAAGGATACAGAGTTTATGCACCTATTATGAAATATTGTACTGACAATGCTTCTATGGTCGCAAGTTGTGCTTGTTTATTTGAAAACTCTTTTGACGATATTAATGTTGAAGTATTTTCTAGAGCATAAATTATAGAGCTAATTAGCGTTGCAAAGATTCTTTTGGCAGCATTTTGTTTAGTTTTTTCTCTTTTGCCTTCTTCTTTGCTTCTTCTTCGGCTTTTTTTGCTTCTTCTTCAGCTGCTTTCAGTTCTGCTTCAAGCTCTTTTTGGCACTCTTGGCGTTGCTTTTTAAATTCTGCTTTATTGGGGTTTTTGGCTATTGCTTTATCATACTCCCTTATTGCATCACGCCATAATTTAGCTAACTTAAAATTCTGGGCTGTATATGCGTATAATTCCGCTGCAGCTGAATAATCTCTTTGGGCATAATCTGATTTATCGCGGCTTTTGTAAAAATCACCTCTATCGTTATAAAAATCAGGCTTAAGCGGTTCAAGTTCGACGGCCTTGTCAAAATCTCTTAATGCTAAATCATCTTCTTTTAGCTTTGCATAAATCTTACCTCTTGAAGCATAAATTTCTGCTCTATAAGGTCGCATGCCAAGGACTTCTGTTAAATCTTTTATTGCAAGATTATACTCTTTTAACTCCTCGTAACAAACAGCACGTCTTATCAGTAATTCAGAACGTCCGGGTGCTAATTCTATCGCCCTTGTATAATCTTCTAGGGCTGATTGATAATCTTTGTGCTCCTCGTAATATAAGCCCCTTCTCATATACTCAAGGCTGCTGTTAGATGAGTATTGAATAATTTTTTCTATATCAATACTTTGCGGCGGTTGATTATCAAGTGCTTTATTTTCTGCTTTATCTTCAGCGCCTTCAGAGATTGAATTTAAACCAGTCAGTAATAAGAATATAATTAATAATACTAAATTTTTTTTATACAAGAGTACATACCTTCCTGTATTCAGTTATATCATCATATTTTAAATTTGGGTAGGCGTTGTAGAATTTTAGTGCTTTCAAATACGCCCCTGCGGTATCTAAGGAAGTAAAACAAGGCGTAGAATACATTTCCGCAATTGTTCTTATCATAAATCCTCTGTTTTCCGAACCAATCCTTGCTGCGTTAGCATTTGTTGAAGGTGTATTTATTATAAAACATAACTGTTTCTTTTTCATGTGTGCTTGCATTTTGGGAATATCAAAATTTTCTATTTCTTTTGATGGAATTCCTCTTTCTTCAAGATATTTATGAGTACCGGTTGTTGCAACGATTCTGAACCCTAATTCTACAAGCGTTTTAGCTATCTCGTCACACTGTGGTTTTGTATGATTATTTAAAGAGAGCATTACATCTCCGTTTAATCTGTCAAACTTGTAACCTGCTGCAAGAAACCCCTTCACTAAGGCTCTGTCAAAGGATGTATCTACTCCCAATACCTCGCCTGTAGATTTCATCTCGGGTGCAAGGGCAGGATCTATTCTGTTTAACTTTTGGAACGAAAATACAGGGACCTTTACGCAGACTAAGTCGGTTTTATCATACAAGCCTGTTTTATATCCCATTTGCGATATTGTTTCGCCTAATGCAGCTCTTATACCTAACTCAACCATCTTTATTCCTGTTACTTTGCTCATTATCGGAACTGTTCTTGAAGCTCTCGGATTAACCTCTATAACGTACGCTATATTATCTTTTAGTACAAACTGAATATTCATCAAGCCTTTTATTTTTAATGCTTTGGCTATTTTTTCGGTGTACTCAACAAGTGTATTAATCATGCTTGCTTTAACTTTTTGCGTTGGATAAATTGCAATACTGTCACCGCTATGTACTCCTGCCCGCTCTATATGCTCAGTAATACCAGGGATAAGAACATTCTCACCATCAGATATAGCATCCAATTCTACTTCTTTTCCTTCTATGTATTGGTCAATAAGTACAGGGTGTTCGTCTGAGAACTTTAAGGCTGAATTAAAGTATGTGATCAATTCCTCTGTATTATACACAACTTGCATACCGCGTCCGCCAATTACATAAGAAGGTCTTACAAGCAGCGGAAATCCAAGCTCCTCTGATGTTTTTATTGCATCTTCTACTTTTCGAACAGCCCTGCCTTTGGGTTGCGGAATGTCAAGCTCTTTTAACAGTGCTTCAAACTGTTTTCTGTCTTCTGCCAAATTTATTGACTCTATTGATGTGCCTAGTATATTGACACTCTTGTTAGCCAATTTTTCTGCCAAATTTATTGCCGTTTGTCCGCCAAATTGAACTAAAACACCATAAGGTTTTTCGCTATCTACTATATTCATTATATTTTCGATATTCATCGGCTCAAAATACAGCTTGTCTGCAACGTCAAAATCTGTTGATAAGGTTTCAGGATTAGAATTGACTATTATTGCTTCATACCCGTTATTTTTTACTCCCCAAGCGGCATGCACGGAGCAGTAATCAAATTCTATTCCCTGACCTATTCTGATGGGACCTGAACCAAGGATTATTATACTTTCTTTATCACTTATTTTATTTTCATCATACTCGTTATATGTTGAATAATAATATGGTGTAAATGCTTCAAATTCTGCCGCACAAGTATCAACAATTTTAAATGCGGCTTTAATATCATTTATCTTTTTAAATTCTTCTATTTCTGTTAATTGTTTCTTTGATATTGAAGCAATTTCGCTATCTAAAAATCCTTTTTCCTTTGCCTCGATATAAAGCTCTTTAGTTAATGTTTCAGATTTTAGTCTTTGTTCAAAATCTACAAGATTTTTAATTTTATAAATGAACCATTTATCAATTTTGGTAATGTAATTTATTTCTTCAACAGAAACATTTCTTGAAAGAGCTTCTGCAACTCTGAAAATTCTTCTGTCATCTTGAATTGTTAATAAGGCCTTTAATTCTTCATCAGAAAAAGATGAATACTTCCTTCTTACAAGTCCCGTATTTTTATCTTCAATAGAAGTTACAGCTTTTTTAAACGAACTTTCAAAAGTTCTGCCAATCGCCATAACTTCGCCTGTAGCCTTCATTTTTGTACCAAGAAGTCTGTCGCCGTAGTCAAACTTATCAAACGGCCATTTGGGGATTTTTGTTACAACATAATCCAGTGCAGGCTCAAATGCTGCTACTGTTTTCTTTGTTATTGAATTTTTAATCTCATCCAGCCTGTAACCGATTGCTACTTTGGTCGTAACTTTTGCTATTGGAAAACCTGTTGCTTTTGAGGCGAGGGCAGATGAGCGGCTGACACGAGGATTAACTTCTATTACATAATACTGATTACTTGTCGGGTCGAGTGCGTATTGAACATTGCATCCACCTTCTATCTTTAATGCTCTGATAATCTTTAAAGCAGAGCTTCTAAGCATTTGATACTCTTTATTGGTTAAGGTCTGAGAGGGGGCTACTACAAAGCTGTCGCCAGTATGAATTCCGATTGGGTCAATGTTTTCCATATTGCAAATTATTATTGCGGTATCATTAGAATCTCTT
>CALURS010000012.1 GCA_944323215.1 Candidatus Gastranaerophilales bacterium
AGTCCGAGCGGCAGTACTGTTGTAAATATTACACCGAATGATGATTCAATGGTTCAAATGGCAGACAAAGAGCCAATAATTGAGTTTAGAAAAAATTATACTCAATCACAGAAGGAGTCAAACATAACAGAGTTAAATGATATAGTAATGCAGTCACCCGAAGAGGCAGCAAAGCTTATTACTTCATACTTAAAGGAATAATAGATGTCATTAGAAGATTTAAAAAATCGAAAAGAACAAAAAATTACACGTCCAAGCCAAAAAGTGGCAGCACTTTTGATTGCTCTTGGACCCAATACGGCATCTGAAATAATGAAAAATATTGGTGACAAAGATTTACTTGAACAGATTACCCTTGATATTGCTAATTTGGGCAAATTACCTGATGAAGTCTTAAATGGAATCTTAGAAGAATTTAAAATAGTATTTCAAGCAAAAAATTATATAGCTCAGGGGGGTGTAGGATATGCAAAACAGCTTCTTGAAAATGTATATGGGACAGAAGAAGCAAGCAAAATGCTCGATAGGGTTAATTCATTAATTAATACAAATCCGTTTCACTTCCTTAATGATGCTGATCCAAGCCAATTGGCAAATACTTTTTCTTCAGAAAATCCGCAGCTATTAGCTTTAATACTGGCATATATTCGTCCGGATTTATCAGCACAAGTGTTATCATTTTTACCGCCGGATATACAGGCAGCGGTTTCAATGAGAATTGCAGAAATGACACCTACAAACCCTGAAATTTTATCTGTTATTGAAGATATTGTACAGCGTAAATTCTCAGCATTGTTAGTGCAAGATTTTTCAACGGCAGGTGGTGTAGAATCCCTTGCGAATATCCTTAATTGCTGTGATAGAGCTACAGAAAAGAATATTATGGAATGGCTTGATATAGAAAATCAAGAATTAGCTCAAGAAGTAAAAGACTTGATGTTCGTATTTGAAGATATTGTTATTCTTGATGACCGCTCAATTCAAAAAGTACTTCGAGAGGTCGATTCTAAGGAATTATCGCTTGCACTTAAGGGTGTAAAAGATGAAATACGAGAAAAGATATTTAAGAATATGTCAGAGCGTGCGCAACAAATGTTAAAAGATGATATGGAATATTTAGGACCTGTCCGTGCTAAAGATGTTCAAGAGGCTCAAACGAAGATAGTTGCAACCATTCGTTCATTAGAAGTATCCGGCGAAATTACAATTACCCGTGCAAGTGTAGAGGATGAATTAATTGAGTAACGAGAATAAACCAAACAGCAGGATAAAGAGTTCGGATGTTCATATAGCGGGTGAGTATGTTTTGCCAATAGAACAAACTCCCGTAACGCAGCAGCAGGCAAAGGTTCGTGCAATAATAGCCCAAACTGAACAAAAGAAAAAAGAATTAATGGCGGCAGCAGAAGGTAAAGCTAATTCTGTTGTGGAAAGGGCAGAAACTCGTGCTACTCATATAATAGAAGAAGCTCAAAAGCGTGCTCAAGAGGAATACGAGCAAATAAAGCAGGAAGGGTATGATGCAGGTTTTGAGCAGGGGTTAAAAGACGGATTAGAAAAATTTGATAATGATGCAGCAGAAGCATTAAAAGCATTAGATACTCTTGCTGCCAGTTCTTTTGAAGTAAAGCATGATATTATAAAATCGGCAGAAAAGGATATTGTTGAACTTATTAATGCAATTGTACTAAGAGTTTGTGGCAAACCTTTGGAAGATAATCTTTTGTATAAAATAACTGCTGAAACAATTATGCAGCTTCAGGATAAAGAGAATATCACAATCATTGTAAATCCAAAGCTTGTAGGCCGTATTTCATCATTTTCTGAGCGATTTAAGTATGAAATACCAAATGTTAAGAATGTTAGAATTGTTGAAGATCCGGCACTATCTGATGATGGAACAATCGTTGAATCAATATCATCAAGGGTTGATGCCCGGATTTCGGCAAAGATTGGTGAGATAGTAAAAAAACTTCGCACGGAAGCATTAAAAAATGACATTTAACAAAGAACGATATCTTGAAATAATAAATTCAACTAATACTAAAAAAATGATAGGACGTGTTGTTGAAATTATTGGTTTGATAATAGAGTCAGACGGTCCATCGGCTTCTATTGGTGATTTATGTTATATATACCCCTCATTTGACAGTGAGCCTATTTGGTCCGAAGTTGTCGGATTTAGAGAAAACAGAATTTTATTAATGCCCTTAGGTTCTGTAGAGGGTGTTCGTCCGGGCTCTATAGTTGAGAGCACAGGTAGTGCAATGCAGGTTGGAGTTGGTAAACAACTAATAGGAAGAGTTTTAGATGGTTTAGGCCGTCCAATTGATACGCTAGGTGAAATAAAAATAACTGATTATCGTTCTACAACAGCTGAATTGATTAATCCTTTGAGAAGAACACGAATAACAAAACCGTTATCTTTGGGAGTACGTTCTGTGGATGGTTTTATAACTGTTGGTAAAGGACAGCGTATGGGGATTTTTGCAGGCTCTGGTGTTGGTAAAAGTACTACGATAGGTATGTTTGCAAAAAATACTTCAGCGGATTTAAATGTTATTGCTCTTATCGGAGAACGAGGTAGAGAGGTTAAAGAGTTTATTGAGAATATTCTTGGTGAAGAAGGAATGAAGCGTTCTATAGTTATAGCAGCAACCTCAGAACAGCCTTCACTTGTAAAGATAAAAGCAGCATTTGTTGCTACCACAATTGCAGAATATTTTAGAGATCAAGGGATGGATGTTTTGTTTATGCTGGATAGTGTTACCCGTATAGCTATGGCACAACGCGAGGTCGGTTTAGCTGTTGGAGAGCCGCCTGCAACCAGAGGTTATACTCCTTCCGTGTTCGCTCTTATGCCCAAGTTGTTAGAAAGAACAGGGACTAATGATAAAGGTACTATCACCGGTTTATATACAGTATTGGTTGAAGGTGATGACTTTAATGAACCAATATCGGATACTGCTAGAAGTATTTTAGATGGTCACATAATGCTTTCAAGAAGTTTGGCGCATAAAAACCATTATCCGGCAGTTGATGTATTGGAATCCATAAGCCGTGTTATGCCTGAAGTCACAAGCCCTGAACATAGACAGGCAGCAGGGCAGCTAAGAAACTTGATGGCTGTGTATAGGCAGAATGAAGACTTAATAACTATAGGCGCTTATGTAAAAGGGTCTAGTCCCGAATGCGACAGAGCTATTAAGCTTATGCCCGAAATTAATAAATTCTTGTGTCAAACAACACACGAAAAGATTGACTATGATACTACTATAGCCAATCTTATCAAATTAAGTGAAATGAAATAATTTTATGCCCAAGCTAGATGTCTGTTGCCGTTAGGCAGTTGTTTCGGTGAGAGCTCACCATCAATAGCATTTATTCTGTTTAATGTGGCATCAGTAAAATTAATGTTACCGTAACTGTTTCCGCCCCATACAGCATCAACTCCTGCAACTTGACCGCCGGTTTTTCCGCCTTCCTCTTTCCCTGAAGGTACTCCTTGAACTCCACCCGCTGGGATTGTGTTTTGACCACCTAGGAAGGGAAGGTATTGTCCAAATTTTGATACGTCAAATGTCATAGCTTTTCCTCTTCTGTTTGTATTTATATAAAGTTTTTGTTTATATTGAAATTGCGTTTTTGTAAAAAAAATTTACATTTTTAATATTTATTTATTGTTAAACTTTTCTATTGACCGTAAAATATTTTAAGGGTACACTAGAGAGTAGAAGGGTATTATACCTGCTTGGTGATGGAGTTTATAAGGGGCTTTTAATTAATGGACGATAAGGTTGATATGAAAAGATTTACAACAGGTCAATTCCTTAATTTTGCTTTAGGGTTTTTTGGACTGCAATTTGCTTGGCAAATGAGAATTATATTATCAGGTCCTGTTACCGAAGGACTTGGAGCTGATCCGCTGATTTATGGTCTTATTTGGTTAGCCGGACCTTTTACAGGCATGATTGTTCAGCCGCTTGTAGGTGCACTCTCTGATAAAACTCATACAAAGTTTGGAAGAAGACGGCCTTATCTGTTTTTAGGAGCAATTATTTCTGCTGTCGCTTTATGTATTTTCCCTAATTCAGGGTTAATTGCTGAAAAAATTAATCAATATTATAATCTTGATTTACCTGCTGTTACAGGATTGATTATAGCAGCAATTATGATTTGGATTATTGATGCTTGTATAAATGTTGCTCAAGGTCCTTATAGAGCTCTTGTTCCTGACGTTGTACCGCCTCAACAACATTCTGTTGCTAATTCTTATATGAGTTTATCTATTGGTTTAGGTTCTGTTGTTGCTGCAGGCGTTGCGCCATTCCTTAAGTGGGCTTTTGGCTATCAAATGCCTATTAATGCTCAATTTATAATGGCTGCTATTGCGTTTACTCTTGCTATGACTTGGACTTGTATTACTATACATGAACATAGCTCTGTTAAACAAGTAGCTGAAAATGTTAAAGATGATGAAAAATTTAGCTTTATACAATCGGTTAAAGACTTTTTTGCTCTTTCTCCTGAAGTCTCAAAAATTTGTCTAATGCAGTTCTTCACTTGGATTGGGACTATGTGTCTTTTAATTAATTTTACACAGTATGCTATTCATACTGTTTTTCAAATCCCTGATTTGAGCGGTGTTTCTGATATTGCTAAAGAAATTTATGAGAATAAGACACTTGTTGCAACAAACTTTTCTTCGGTATGTTTTGCTGTATTCAATTTGGTTTGCTTTTTAGTTGCTATTCCTATCGGATTTTTATCGGCTAAATATGGAAATAAGCGTGTTCATATAATCTCTATATTATCAATGGTACTTGCTTATTGGGGAATGGGTGTTACTCATAATGATAAAGCTGTTATTCTGCTAATGGCTTTATCCGGTATAGGTTGGGCAAGTATTTGTGCTTTGCCTTTTGCTATGTTATCTCAATATATAAAGGCTGGTACAGAGGGCTCTGTTATGGGAATATTCAATATCTTTATTGCTGGGCCTCAAGTTCTTGTTTGTACTCTGGTTGCCTGGTTTATCAATAAATGTGAATTTCAAATGTCTGAAGGGGTCAATTATCACTGGGAATATGCGTTCTTTATCGGTGCAATTTCATTGTTGATAGCAGCTTTTATTGCAGGGTCTATTAAAGAAAAAGTTATTTCAGTTGTTGAGTAGGGGGAGTGTTGAAAAAGAAGGTTCTTTTCATATATCCGCCATCACCTGTGTTAAATCGAGAAGATCGTTGCCAGCAGCCAACTGAAAATTTACTTGTTATCCCTCCGCTTCCGCCCACTGATTTGATGTATCTTGCCGCTATTGCGGAAAGTGTTGGATGTGAAGCTAAAATTGTTGATTATAGCCTTGGTGGAAATCTTGAGAGTGATTTAATTGAATTTTCACCTGACTATATCGTTGCAAATATTGCAACTCCTACTTTTAAGACTGATATTGAAGCTCTTAAGAAGGCTAAAGAAATATTACCATCAGCTAAAATTATTGTAAAAGGAGCAATTTTTCTTAACTACAATGTAAATGCAATTTATGAGAATCAATGTATTGATTATGTAATAGTTGGAGAACCTGAATTAACTTTAAAAGAAATACTTGAGAATGTTCCTGATGAAGAAATAGCGGGAATTTGTTATAAGAAAAATTTTCAAGGTGTTAAAAATAAGCTAAGAAAATTTAATGAAGATTTAGACAGTTTGCCGTTTCCAGCAAGACATTTAGTAAATAATAATTTATACAAGCGTCCGGATAATGGTAAAGTTCAGGCAGTAATAAAGGTTTCAAGAGGCTGTCCGTTTCATTGTTTCTTTTGTCTTGCTACCCCTGTTTCAGGACTTAAAGCTAGGGTTCGGACTCCTGAAAATATTATTGCTGAGATTAGAGAATGTATCGAGAAATATAATATTAAAAATTTTCTATTCTGGTCAGATATCTTTGATTTAGATAAAAATTGGACAATGGATTTGTGCAAGAAAATTATCGAGGCAAAACTAAATATCACTTGGTCTGCAAATACAAGAGCAGATACGATTACTCAAGAAATGGCTGCTTTAATGTATAAATCAGGGTGTAGACTCATGAGTATTGGTGTTGAGAGCGGTTCTCAAATGATTTTAGATAAAATCGGTAAAAGACTAAAACTCGATACCGTAAGAAGAGCTGTTAAAATTCTTAAAAAAGCTAAAATTCAAATATATAACTATTTTGTTATAGGTCTACCTTGGGAAACTGAGCAAACTGTTGAAGAAACCATTAAATTTGCTATTGAACTTGATAGTGATTTTATTAGTTTTTATACTGCAACTCCGCTACCAGGAACCAGATTTTATGATTATGCAATAAAAGAAAGACTTTTTGATTCCAATACAACGTATAACAATGCTTATTATTACCCTGTTGTCAAAACTCATTATTTATCAAAAGAGCAAGTCTTTGAGCTTCATAAAAGGGCTGTAAAACGTTTCTATTTAAGACCAGAGTATATTTTAAGAACACTTTTCAGGTTGAGAACTATTACTGAGTTTAAAAATTATTTTGCAGCGGGGTTAAATCTTATTTTAAGAAAATAAATTATTCTCTTTTGATATTTTCTCTATTTGATTAATAGATTTTCTCACTGCAGTAATCATTTTTGACTCTCCTTCCGGTTCAGAAGAGTGTTTTATATGTAAAAACCCCGGAAGTTTACCTGTATAATGTTTTGAAAGTTGAAATTTGTTAAACTCACTTCCGTCGTATTTGTCTATAAAATCTATTATATCTTGTTTGTATTCTGGCGTGAGCTTTTCATAATTTTTATGATTGAGGCACTCTTTTAGAAGTTTTTTATGCTTTTCGATATTGCTAAAGTTCCGATATTCGGTTTTAGGTAGCATTTCTTCTAAATTAAATAAAATTGAATTTTTAACAGGATAACCAAGCAGAATTCCCCTTAAGTCTGAATAATCGTAATCACTTTTAAATAGTGGCGAGTCTTGGATTATTAATTCTGAATATATTTCATCTGTTGAAGTTTGACGGGAAATGTTCAACTTTGATTCAAATAGCGATTTGTTCTTAGCGATTAGTCCTTTGCAAAGCTCAGAATTCATAATAAAAGTGTTATAAAAACAGTTTTGGGGGTCAAATTTTTTATGACAGGTTACGGCATCATACTTTTTATAATTGCCTGTTTCAAGTAGTGGTCTGCTTACATCATCCAGTATTATAGCAGGTTTGTTGTTGAACATGAAATATATAAAATTTGCTATGTCATGGTAATTTCTCATTACATTGTTATATAATTTTTCGGTGTTTTCTTTTCCAAAGTATTTTTCTACTCCTAAAAGTTTAAATCTTCCTAAGTCCATTGAGTAGATAAAATCTTCTAATTTTTCAAGTTCAGTTGTTGTAATTTTGTTAGTATGGAAATTCCCTAAAAAAGAAGGTATATAAGAATGATAGCAGCTGTAATTGGGCAAAATAGTGTCAGAATAGTCGGTAAGATTTTCTTTCCGGCTATAGTTCTTATTAGTCGAATAATTTTTTTGTATAAGTACTTGAGGTAAGATTTTTAAAGACAAAGTATTCATGTTAAATATTCTAAATGATATAAAAATAAAAATTGCTTGTGTAATTGTATTTATTAAAAAAAATTAACATTTTAAAATCCCAAAGATTATATACACTTGATTTGCTAGTATATTTATGTTTCTATATACTTGGAAGTACACTATTCCTCTAAGTATATTTCCGGCGAAACCAAGCGGCTAGGTTTTGCAGTATAGAAAGAAAGAAGGAAATAAAAAATGTTAAAAATCAGACTAAAAAGATTGGGTGCAAAAAAAGACCCACATTACAGAATAATTGTTATCAATTCAACTACAAAGCGTGAAGGCAGACCGGTTGAAGAATTAGGCTATTACAATCCAAAAACAAAGGAAATGAAATTCAATCTTGCAAGTGCACAAGAATGGGTTAAGAAAGGTGCTCAACCGACAGATACAGTTAAGTATTTGATGGCTAATTGTAATGAAGATGGTACTTTAAATTACAAAAAGTCAGAAGTAGTAAAAATTTCTAAGAAGGCAAAAGCAAAAGCAGAAGCAGAAGCTAAGGCAAAGGCTGAAGCGGAAGCTCAAGCAAAGGCTGAAGCAGAAGCTAAAGCAAAAGCTGAAGCGGAAGCAAAGGCGGCTGCGGAAGCTCAAGCTGCTGAGGCTGCTGCAGCACAAGCAGGTGAAGCTTAGTTTTCTTATAGTACAAGTTAGAAAAGAACCTGTAAATTGCAGGTTCTTTTTTTCTGCTGTTTTATATATAATGCCTATATGGATTTAAAAACACAGATTACTAAAATTCATTATGATAAATCGTGTAAAGGTATTTTTTATCACCTTTTAGGTTTAGGGGCGATTTTTTATTCAGTAATTGTAGCAATACGGAATATTTTATATGATACCCATATATTAAAGAGTTATAGTGTTGATGCTCAAGTAATTAGTGTCGGGAATTTAACAACTGGTGGTGTTGGAAAAACCCCTGTTGTTGCGGGAATTGCAAAGTATTTTGTAGAGCAGGGTGAAAAGGTTTGTATAATATCTAGAGGATATGGCGGAAAGTTATCTAATAAAAATGTGAATGTTATATCTGACGGGATAAATCTTTTTTATAAGGCACAAGATGCAGGTGATGAACCATACTGGTTGGCTGTCAATCTTGACGGATGTGCTGTTTTGACTTGTAAAGATAGGGTTAAGGCTGCTAATTATGCTGTTAAAGAGTTTGGAGTTACTAAAATTATTCTTGATGACGGGTTCCAGTACAGAAGATTATGGCGGGATATCAATATTTTGCTTATTGATAGTGAGAAGCAATTCGGAAACTCCAAGCTACTACCTCAAGGTCCCTTGAGAGAAGATGTTTCAGGCATGAAACGAGTAGATAAAATTATAGTTGTAAGTAAAAATATAAACCATTCTTTTGCGGAAGAGTATGCTAAAAAACTTGAAAAAGAGTTTAATAAGCCGGTATTTGTATGTAAAGCTGAACCGGAGTATGTTTATAACATTAAAACGGGTGAGCATTTAAACAAGCAGAGTGAAATTGTTGCTATGTCAGCAATTGGACAGCCGGAACAATTCTATAACTTCCTATATGATGATTATAACGTTATTGAAAAGCTAACATTTGACGATCATCATAGCTATAGGCTAGAAGATTTAAAGGGTATTAAAGACAAAAATATTGTTGTTACGGAAAAAGATGCTGTTAAACTTGCTAAATTTGATTTAGATAATATTTTTGCTTTAAAGCTAAAAACTCGATTTGATGTGGAGAAGGTTTTACAAGCCTAATTCTATGAGTTATTTAATACAGAAAAACTTTTTTTAAGCATATCAAGAGCGTTTTTATTTCCATTAGCAAGTTCTCTGTCTATAATCATATTAGCAATTTTGATTTCATTTCCCTCACAAATTATATGCTGACCAGAAACAAATGAAAACGGTGTTGCTTTTCCATTTCTAACTATTTTCCCAAACTCTAAAATTGGTGGTAGAAAAGCACGGGTGGTTTTAATAGCTTTATCTCCTGTTTTATAAGTAGAAACGGGAACTTGTGCTTGCTCTAGTGCACTTTTTAATGCCCAAAATTGTTTATTACTTTTTTCATCTGCTTCAACAGAGCCCAGTAGAAATGCTTTTGCATCTTTACCTTGCTTGGATATTTGTTCTTTTAACTTTTCTATTATGGGGGCTAAATCATAGTTCTTGCGATTATTAGGATTTAGATGATTTAGCGAAATCCCTTTTTCCCCAATTATACCAATAGCTGTGCATTCTTTAATACTGTCTGTTGCGGCTATATTTGTTGTAACACTTTCATTAATTGTCCAAGGTGCTGACACAAAATGTTTTCTGCCTATTCTTTGTTTTGTCTCCAGATATTCTGCTGTTGAAATAGGGTGGAGCCTAAAACCGTTTATATCTTCAATGTAATCATAGGTTTTAGGGAAATTGTTAGTTACTCCGGAATTAGAATGCCTTGAAAATAAAACAGAATCGCTGTAATACGGGTGATAAAAGTCCCAAAACTCTGCAGCTTCGCATTTGTTATCTTTACCAAAATTGAAACTTGATACTTTACTTAACTTTCGGTTCTCTCCAGTACCATTAATGTATTCATAAAACCTTGCTTGGAGTTTCTCTTCTCCGCTTTGAAGGTCTTTATCTATCTTGAGTCGTTTCATGAGATAATTATTACGATTTCTAAAAGTGTAAATGCTTGTATGTTTTGTACCTTTAGTGGTTTGAACTATATCTACTGAGTTTGCATATTTAGGAATATTAACTTTTGACTGCTTTAAATGTTTAATTGTATTCCCAGCTAGGCTTATTCCTTTTTTTATAGATAGTATTTTTGACATAATTTTATTAATTCCCGTTAATAATTATACAAAGTATTTTTTGTAAATTAAATTGTTAAAAAAAATATATTTCTTCATGCTAAAATTCAGGTATGCAAGTAGGTATAGTAAATTTAGATAAAATATTATTTAAATCTAAGCAGATTACACCAAGAGACTTAGAGTATAAAAAATTATTGCAAAAAGGTCTCAAAGATACATTTGAGTTAAGTTGTAAAGTTGAAGATTTGGAGTCTGTTGTTGGTCCTGATGAGTTAAAGAGTATTATAGATAGGCTTAATCCCAAACAATATGAAGTCGGTGAAAATTTTAGGGCAAATTTTCATCTTCATACAAAAGCTTCGGATGGAAGTTTAACCCCAAAAGAATTTTTAGAATTATGTAAGGAATGGGCGGATAAAGTTTTTAAATCTGGAAAAGCACAAGATGGGCTTCCGCCTTTTTCTGCGGCGATCACGGATCACGACAGGGTTAGAAGTGTAAAAGAAACTATTGCACTAATTGCAAATGAGCCTGATAAATATAAGAATTTCAAATTTGTAGCAGGATGCGAATTTATGTTTAATGGTTATAAAGAGCCGTATTCTGCATTTGAGGCCGTAGGGTTAGGATTTAATCCGTTTGACAAATCTCTTGAACCTATGATGCAGGGGTTTTCATCTAAAAATAAAGTTTCTGATATCAAAAAAGTTTTGGAGTCCGGGGAAATTTTATCTTGGGCTCATCCTATTGTTACGCCTGATAAAATTAATGATGATTTCTTTAGCTTTTTGAAAGCCAACGGAGTTAACGGCGTGGAAGGAAATTACCAGTATAGCAAGTGGGATCGTGAGTATATAAATGCCGTAAAACCAAATCTTGAAAAGTTCATAAAAAAATTCAAAATGTTTGTAACCGGTGGTACTGATAGTCATAGAAAGAGCATTTTTTAGGTGTTAATTTTTTAAAATGAAATGTTTTTTCCCTTCATTTCTTCTACATATTTACAAGGAATATTTTCTTCTTTTAAGTAGTTAATTCCCCATTTGTTCAGTTCTATGATTATTGGTACTAAAGTTTTTCCTCTTTCAGACAAAGAATATTCTGTTTTAGGTGGTACAACAGGATATAATTTCCTTTCTATAATACCATTTGCTTCAAGTTCTTTTAATTGCTGAATAAGCATTTTAGGTGTTGCTTGTGGAATAAGTTTTTGCAGTTCGTTGTATCTTAAAGTCTTATTAATTAAGTGTCCTAGTATTATACCCTTATATTTCCCGCCTATAATTTCCATTGTGGCTTCAAGTGGGCATTTATATTCCGTTTGTTTCATTTTTACCCCATTGTTATACTTACTTTATAGTATATATTACACTAAAAGGTAATTATTATACAAATAAGTATGTACTTGTAAAAACTATAGTCATCTCATATAATATCAGTACTTAAAATATAGTAATAAGGAGAACTTTATGAAAATTACACAAATTCGTAATGCAACTATAATTATTGAGTACAATAATACAAAATTTCTTATAGATCCGTGGTTAAGTCCAAAAGATTCAATGCCAGGTTTTGACGGTGCAATTAATTCTAACATAAGACAACCACGTGTTGACCTTCCTTTTAGCATTGATAATATTACTGATGCAGATGTTGTTATTGTAACTCATGTTCATCCGGATCATTGGGATGAGTACGCTGAAAGGGCTATTAATAAAGAAATAAAACTTTTTGTACAATCAGAAACAGATAAAAATTATTTAACCTCAAAGGGGTTTAATAATGTAGAGATTTTATTAAACAGCGGGATTAACTATAATGGTATAGAACTATATAAAACAGGTTGTCAACATGGTAAAAGGGAAATAGTTGAACCAATTTGTAAGCAGTTGAACATGCCATACGATTCAATGGGGGTAGTATTTAAATCAAGCGGAGAAAAGACGCTATACCTTGCAGGTGATACGATATATTGTGAAGAAGTAGAAGCTGCGATAAATGAGTTTAATCCTCAGGTAATTATTGTAAACGCTTGTGGTGCGACATTATTAAATGGGGAAAAAATAATAATGACTGATAAGGATATCAAAAAAGTAATAACGCAAATTCCAACTGCTACAATAATAGCAAGTCATATGGATACAGTAAGTCACCTTTCCGTAACAAGAGTTGACTTAAAACAATTTGCATCGTCAGAAAATATTAATAACCTATTGATACCTGAAGATGGAGAATCTATAATAATAGATAATTAGTAAAAAGAGAGGAATAGTATGGAAGAACATCATCACCATCATCATAATCACGTTCATGATTATAGCAATTTAAAAAATCTAAAACTGGTTTTAATCTTAACAGCTGTATATATGCTAGCCGAGTTTATAGGCGGATATTTTACCAACAGTTTGGCTCTAATGGCGGATGCAGGTCATATGCTTGGGGATGTAATATCTTTAGCAATGGCTTTTGGAGCAATATATCTTGCTACAAAAAAGACATCAATGACAAAAACTTTTGGATATTACAGAGCAGAAATTTTAGCTGCTTTTTTGAATGGATTAACTCTTGTATTAATATCTGTTATGATTTTCTATGAAGCATATCATAGATTAATAAATATAAGAGAAGTCCAAGGTCTTACAATGCTTTTAATAGCATTTGGCGGTTTAGTCATAAATATTGTAGGTGCTAAACTGCTTCATGGCGGTGCAAAAGAAAACTTAAATGTTAAAGGTGCATTTTTGCATATTTTAGCTGATTTATTAGGCTCTATCGGTGCAATTCTTGCAGGTTGCCTAATATACTTTTTTAACATTTACATTGCAGACCCTATAATCAGTTTTGTTATTGCATTTCTGATTTTGACAAGCTCAATAGGAATTATAAAATCAACTATTGATATATTAATGGAAGGAGTTCCTTCTAATATCGATATTAAAGAAGTTCAAGAGCATTTGGAAGAAATTGAAAATGTTAAAGAAGTTCACGATTTGCACATCTGGTGTATTAATTCTAATACAGTATCTTTAAGTGTTCACCTTATTGCCGATATGGAAAATGCTCAACAGATATTATGCAGTGCTAAAAAACTCCTAAAAGAACATTTTGATATATCGCATTCTACGATTCAAGTAGAACCTGTCAATTTTGAAGAAGATAAATGTATTTTTGAGATTAAGCATAAAAATGAGAATTAAAAAAAGCGGGTTTTTAAAACCCGCTTTTTTAATTACATATTCTTTCTGATTTTTTCTTTTGTACTGTCAATATTTTTAATTCTCTTTTCGATTTTCTTAACTTGTTTCTTAAGTTGTTTTCTTTCTTCTTTAATAACTTTGTATTGAGAATCAACTTCTGTGTAACGAGTTTTAGCGTTCATAAGCTCTGTTCTGATATCAACTTGAGCATTATCAAGTTGTAAAATAGCATTTTGCATATTAGGGTTACCCACAGAACTTGTTTCTACGGAACCGGTAGCAGTAGAATTAGTTGCCGGTGTAGAATAGTTTGAAGAATTAGTATTATAACCGGTATCATTAAAATCAAGTGGTGTAAAAGCATTTCCGTCTGCAAGAACAGCACCTGCACATAAAAATACTGATGCTATAGCTACAATTGTCTTTTTCATAATATCTCTCCTATTTTGTTTAAAACTATAATAACCTGTTTTATAATATTATACACCATATTAATGAAGGATTTTCAAACAGTTTTCAGCGATAATTAAATCCTCCTTAGAATCAATTTCCAGTAAAGCAGCTTTCTCCATTTCCCAAAATCCAACTGGTGGTGTTATTCTGCACGAGCTTGCCAATATATTTCCTTTAGATGAAATATAAAAAGCTCCATTCTCTATTAAGTATCCGCTCCAATCTTGTCGTCTGGGACGTTTTTGAGGATTATAATTAATTGGTTCTCCGCTATCTAACCATAAGAATTGATGGTTTCTTACTACAGAGATTAATGAATTGTATTTACCTTGTATAAATTTCTCTAAGCCACCGTCTATATCCTCTGTTCTTAAAAGTGGTGAGGTCGCTTGCATAAAAACAACATTATCAAATGGGTACTCATTTGCAAATTCTATTAGTGCTTGTTCAGAAGTAGCCTTATCAGAAGCACTTTCAGCAGAGCGTGATATGACTTCTATTTTTTCAAGTTTAAACCCTTCAATAACAGATTTTATTTCCTCAGAATCTGTAGAAACATAAATTCGGTCAAGAACTGAGTCCTCTGCTGCTTTTAATACATAATACGCTAAGGGCTTGCCTAGAATGTTTACAAGATTTTTGTTAACTATACCTTTACTACCGCCTCTTAAGGGTACAAATCCTACATTATACATCGATATATCCTATATATGTTAAATTCCTGTAATAGCCTTTATAATCCAATCCATAGCCGACTAAAAATTTGTCGTCTATTTCAAATCCGTAAATATCTGCTTGCATATCTACGCATCGCTTACATTTTTTATCCATTAGTGAACAAAATACTATATCTTTTACTTTATAATTCAAATGAATAAAATCTACTAAAAATTTGGCAGTTCTTCCTGTATCAATTATGTCTTCAACAATAATAACATTCTTATTATTCAAATCAGGTAGAGATATATCTACAGCTTTAACTTTACCGGAGCTTGTAAAATCATGACCGTAGCTTGCTAATCTTATAAACTCAGTTCTCAAAGGCATATCTAAATGTTTTATTAAATCAACCGTAAACATGATAGAGCCCTTTAGAACACATATAATATAAACTTCTTCTTCTTGAAATTTATTATTAAGTTCAACTGCAATTTCCCTTACTCGCTTCTGGATTTGTTCTTCGGATAGCAAAACCTTTAATTCTTTTCCCTCAAGCTCCATAATTTCTCCTTAATTTTTAATTTTATTATAACATATATAAAAGCTTAAACTTAATTAGAGATAATATTTTATGTATAAAAATGCTTGAATAATAAAAAGTAAAAATTAAGTTTCTGAAGAAAAGATATCTTTAATGTCATCCATAGTTAGCGATTTTACAATATTTCTGTCAATAGAAATTACGCTATCAACAAGATTTCTTTTTCTTGTCTTAAGTTTTTGGATTTTTTCTTCAACAGTATTCTTGGTAATAAGTCTGTAAACAAATACTTTTTTAGTTTGTCCAATACGATAAGCTCTGTCTGTTGCTTGGTCTTCGACAGCAGGGTTCCACCAAGGGTCATAATGGATAACATAATCTGCACCAGTTAAATTCAAACCTGTTCCGCCGGCTTTTAAGCTGACTAAGAATATTGGAATATTCGGATTGTTATTAAAGTTTTCAACAGCTGCTTGTCTGTCCTTTGTCTTACCTGTCAAATATTCATACGGTATCCCTTCTCTTTCAAGCCAACCCTTTATAATATCAAGCATATCAACAAATTGACTAAAGAGAAGCACTCTGTGCTTTTCAGCTATAATCTGTTCAAGCATACCTTTTAAGTACTCAAACTTACCTGATTTTATAACACCCTTGACATGTTCTTTGTCATATAATCTTGGGTGACAGCATATTTGACGTAGTCTTAACAATGCTGAGAATATTGACATACGGCTCTTTTCTAAACCGTTCATCTCTATGCTCTTGAATAATTCTTCTTTAGTTGAATCTAAAACTTCTAAGTAGAAATCTTTTTGCTCATCAGTTAATTCACAGTATGCCATGTTTTCAACTTTATCAGGCAAGTCTTTTGCTACATCTCGTTTCATACGACGTAAAATGAACGGATAAATTTGGAGTTTAAGTCGTTTTTCAACCGTCTTGTCTTGACGCTCCATTATTGGAGTAACATATCGGTAATTGAATTCAGACATTGAGAATAAGAACCCGGGCATTAAGAAATCAAATACTGACCAAAGTTCTTCAAGTTTGTTTTCAATTGGCGTACCTGATAATGCAAGTTTATGTTTTGCATTAAGAGTTTTAACAGCTTGTGCTGTTTGTGAGGTCGCATTTTTGATGTTTTGTGATTCATCAAGAATTATATATCGGAAATTGTACTTTTTAAGTTTAGCAATATCACGCCTTACAAGTGCATAACTCGTTATAACGATATCGTATTCCGGAATTTTCTTGAATAAAGAAGCCCTGTCAGCACCAGATAACTTTAAACACGTCAAATCAGGAGTAAACTTGGCAATTTCGGATTCCCAGTTAAACACAACCGTAGTTGGACAAACAACTAAAGTCGGTTCAGGTCCGTCTACTTCTTTTGCTTTTTGAAGCAAACTTAATGCTTGTAGAGTTTTACCTAGTCCCATATCATCGGCTAAGATTCCGTTAAGACCATACTTATACATAAACCATAACCAATGGAAACCTTTGATCTGATATTCACGAAATTCTGCATTTACACCCTTGGGGAGTTCTTCTCCTCCGTCACCTGTTGAAAACGTTGATATTTGCTCCCAGAATTTTGTAAAATTATCCGATAAAACAAGTTCAAATCCTAAATTTTTTAATTCTTGAATTAAACCTGCACGATATGTTTTTACTATGTATTTATTTTCATTGTTACGATACGCATCAAATGAGTTAAAAGAACGCAACATTTGATAAATATCTTGTGCCGGATATTCAACAAATCCTAAACTTCTTACTCTACTGTACTTTTCACCATTCTGAATAGTTTCATAAATATCGTCGAAATTAATAATTTCATCGCCGGCTTGACCATAAATTTGAATTTCAAAACTGTCATTTGAATCGTCGCAAAAATCTACTTTCGCACACATTTTAAAAGGCTCTTTTAAAAGTTTAAAGAAATTCATATCGTCTTTTTCAATAAATTTCCAACCCTCTCCGGCTTGCTGAATATAATAGTTATAAAAATCTATGGCGTTTTCTTTCTCAAGTGCCAGGTTGTTTGTTTGCATCGGAATAAATTTACAAGCTAAAAGCATTTGATAAGCTAGATTTTCGTGTTGATAATTTCTTTTTACCCAATATACTAAATCACTATCTGGTTTTTTAACTGTTATATAAGCACCCTTTTCAGTCTTTGAATAAGGAACTCTTACTCCATCATATTCAAATTCTAATGATGCTTTTAAAGATTGGTCATAATCTATTCCTAATGTAACGATATTAAGAGGAGGTCTTTCTTCCAATAAGAGTTTAGAAATATTATCTGATATTTCTACATCCATTTTTTCTCTCAATTTCGGCAATTCTTCATATACAAATTTCCCGCCGTCTGCATCTTTTAAGTCGGTAAATGTAGATTTTATAATGCTTTGAGGCAATTCGTTTATTGCAATATTAATCGGAAAAATTAAATTTTTATACCTGCCCCATTTTAGTTGACGCGAAAAATATTTTATTTCTTCAAACGGATAAATTTCATCTTTATCCGGTCTTGTCCAATATAATGCAAGCATTATTGCACCGGTCTGAGAAGTGTTTACGGATAGTTTTAAGCTCCATACGCTATCTACAAATTGAATCCGTTCTTTTGTCTTTTCATCCAATACTTCTTCTACTTTAGATAAGGATTCAAACATTGGTGCAAATCTAGTTATAGGTACATCATACCAGCCTGCTTTTTTGTCTTGTTTTGCACTTTTAAGCAAACTGGAAAATATTTCAAACTCAGCTTTTTGCTCTTCATTTAGGCTGAAGTTGGGGTCTGTTTTTTGTGCTTCAATTAACGCTCTTAGGACAGATTCAATAGAACGCACGATTTTGTTGGTAGAACGATCACGGATGAGTATAGAAAAAAAGTTTTGTCTGCGTTTAGGGTTAAAGTGAAATATATAATTCCCCTTTGGCGGAGTTTTTAGTGAAGTATCAATATCTGATAAGTCAACTTCTATACCTGCCTTTTCGGATAACCATTTTTCATAAGCATTTTCATTTATTGCTTTTACTGCTATTGCAACAGCGTGTTTACACCATTCATCTTTTAGCGGACAATTGCAACGAGCTTCTACTTTGTTTTTCTTAAAAATCAAGTCGGTATTATATGAGTCTTGGAAATTACCTTTTACTTTACCCATATAAAAATTTTTTTCAGGATATGACTGAAGAATCATATCTTTTTGATAATACTCGTATCCTCTACGCCAAGCACCTGCCGTAGCATTTTCCTTTAAGAACTTAAAATTAAACTTAAACGCACTCATCTAATGTGCCTAATTCCTTTTTCGGGTTAAATTAATAAACAAAAAAAATCATACATAATCAACTTCATTGATAGCAAATAAATAATACTGATTACAAAGCCCAAAATGAAATAGCAAAATCAAGTTATTTTTATTTCAAAACTACCAAAGTAGAGCATCGCTCCTAACAGTATTAAAGCATAGTTTTAATTTTTGTGCAAGCAATTTTTCTAATAAAATCATCTTCTTGATTGATGGAAAAGTATATACCAAAGCTTATACTTAGACTAGAGGTATAGTAGATGGATTTTATTCAAGGCGGTATAAACCAGTTAAATGAATTAACACAAGGACTTCAGGTTGGCGGGAGTCAGCAATTTAACTTGGACGATAATACATTTGCAAACCTTTTGAATTCAAAACTTGATGGACTAGCAAGCGGAGGGATAGAGACATATACGCAGCTTTTAGGTCCGTTAGGAGTTCCTGCGGGGCTTAATATTGAAGGGTTAACTGATCCGTTTAAAGTTAATGCAATTGATTCAAGCTCTTTATCTGAATTATCACTCAATCAGTCCGAAGCGGCAGGAGAAGATGAAAATATTCTTAAATTAGGTTTAAATAAAACAGAGGATATATTAGAACAGCTTGGGGCAAAACAAGGGAAAA
>CALURS010000013.1 GCA_944323215.1 Candidatus Gastranaerophilales bacterium
CCAAGCGAATTCGAATCGCTGTCTACACCGTGAAAGGGTGTTGTCCTAGGCCTCTAGACGATGGGGGCTTATCGACATTTACTATCGTACCAAAACAATTTTTTTTGTCAACGGGGTTTATTTTTTTAGTTAATATCTCAATGGAATTTTAGATCGATTTATCGTTTTTTTCTCATATCCATAATTTGCTAAAAGCCTGCAAGTACTTGTATAGAATATGTTTTCATCTAACGTTGGTCCGATATTAATTGAACTTACTGTGCGTTTCAAAAAACGATACTCAATATATGGTATAAATAGTCCGTTTTTTTCAAATATTTTTGTCTGTTTATAGTTATTATTGCCAAAATTGATTATAAATATTATCCTATATTCTTTTTCATCTCTAAAATGGGGGTTTTTGAAAAATAAACTGATTATACTTAATATATCTATAAGCTCAAATAATATATCCTGCTGTTTTTCTGTTTTCTTTACAGTCTGCTTTGTCGCTAATGATTTTTCATACTGCTTATTCCATTTATCAAATATCATTTTCAGTATCATTATTTGGGTTTCTCGGTTATATATTATATTCCCATATACTGACTTAAATCCTTGACGCTCCATATCCGCTATCAAATCTTTTTTATAAAAACCTATATTATATCCCGTATATGTTTGACCTTTTGAATAGTTATTCCATAGGGTTAAATTATCGTTATCTGTTGAGAATGATATTGTATAGTATTCATATTTATTCAAAAAATTATCATTTCCATCAACTATATTCTTATATTTTTTATAAAAATATTCTTTTATTTGTGTAAACAATTCTTTATTTAAGTTTTTGGTTTCATCTATCAAATTAACTATTAATTTGTATGAATAGGTAACTTCTTCTTTATCGTTCAGATAAAGAGCATTTGAAAATCTTATTATTCCTGATTCAAGAATACTTAGAAGTTTTTCAGGTTTTGTATAGTGGTACAAACTGGTATTTGAGCCGTCATCAAGAATTTTTTTGACCTTAGGAATTTTACTTAATAAATCATCATAGTTAATCATAATCTACTCAAAAATCTTATTTATATTTATATTATAACATTTTTTTAAGATTATAAAAAGATTTTAGACTCCACCGCTGTAGAACAAGTTGCTATAAGAACTTTGCATTGTAGAATATAACATTTCCATATTTTGGAATTTATTTTCAAGCATTACTTTATAAGAGTTTGCTTGTTCTTGAGCTTTTTCTATTTTTTGATCATACTGACTAATTTCTCTTTGTAGAGCTTTATTTTTAGTTGTAAAATACCCTGTTGTTGAAAGCATATTTTCAATAATATTTTCGACCTTGGTCAAAATTCCCGGATTATCCTCTGTTCCAACAAGCAGAAGCTTAACTTCGTCTTCAGAAGTATCGAGGGCACGTTCAAATTTTTCAGAATCAAGATATAAAGAATAAATATCTGAAGGCATTGCAGAACTTGCTGACTCTGTTGAAATTCCTATTGCTGATAAATTTCTAAACAAAGATACACCATTTGTACCACGAGATGTAAATAAGGAGGTAATTTGATTTTTTATACTCTTTAAAGTTATATCACTGTGAAGATCACCACCAATAGCCAAAACAGAATTTAATTCTCCAACTAATGCGTTATAGTTATCCAAAACTTCTTGGACAGAATCTATTATTGATTGCGTATCACGTTCTACAGTGATTGTCACGTAATCGCCTTCTGTAATACCTTTGATATTAACTGTTAACCCCTCTATTCTTGAAATATCACTGGTTATAGTATTAGAAGTTGCAACTATTCTTGTTCCATTAATTGTCAGAATTGCATTATCACCCAAATCTTGGTTATAAGTTGTTAATTTTTCACCATAAGCATCATTAATTGTTAGACCAAATATTTCTGTAAAATTACTTGTACCGGCAGATATATTAACATAAGATGCTCCTAAACTTGTAGAAGTTAAAATCATCTTTCCATTTATATTATCCCAATAAGCATTAGCATTAGCTTCTTCTGAATGGTTAATATCGTTTATTAATGAGGCAATTGTTGTTTCACTGGTAATAGTAAATTCAGCATTCCCAATTGTAAACGTACCTTCTGTAACGTCACCCTGACGATACAAACCGTGTTCCGTTATTTTTGATGTAGAGGATGCTTTGTATAAAGATGTATTACCTGTAATTACATTTGAACCGTCTTGAGATAAATTAAATATTGTTACTAAATTAGTTGTATCAGTTGAAGTTCCTATAATAAGCTCAACTCCTTCTGCAGCGTTTAGCATAAACTTTCCATCCGAGGTTAATGATGCAGTTACTGACCCATTAGAAGCTGTAGAGATTCTTGATACTAAGTTTGCTATTGTATCTGTTGAAGCAACATTAATATTAACAATAGAACCATTTATACCTAATGAGAATTCGCCGTTTGAAACACCTAATGTTTCTAATGTCGTTGAATTATCAGCATAATTAACAACTGAGAGATACCTTATTTCATCTTGAACATAGGTTATTTCATCATCATTTTGCATCCATTGTTCAAGCGTTGCATCGGCAAAATTCAATGTATCAGCTATCGAAGATGTACCACCGGTAATTTCAACACTTCCCATACCATTATGATATGAAATTACACCATTTTCGAAATATGCAGTAATTCCGACTTTTTCAAGCTTATCTATTAATGTTCCTATTGTATCAGTATCTTCTATATTGATTATGGCATTAGTCTGGTTGCCGTCTTGATCGTACAGTGAGAAGTATACTGAACCTGTAGCCTTTTTATCTACGGTATCATAATTTGACAGAAGTGTATCTTCATCTGCTACATTAATATTTTCTTCAATAACCAATGTTGTTCCATAATATGTATTTGAATAAATGTTATCATCCAAACCAAGATGGCTTACAAGATTTGAAGTACCATCCAACAATGTAACATCACCAACACTTTCGATAACAATCTTACCGTCCGTAGAAACTCTACCCGCTATACCGTGAGCAGACAATGCACTAAATAATTGTGAAAGTGTTGTATCTTCTCTTATTGCCACTGTAGATACAATTTCACCTTGTCTTACCACATTTATATATCCGGTTAATACTCCTAAATCTGATAATTTTATTGAATTGTTTGCCGTATAGGTAATGTCTTCTGAAAGCTCTTTTGACTCATACGAAAGAACCTTTTCTGTTGTTATATAAGTTGGTGCTGAACCGGTTATCGTATCAGCAAGTGAACCTATCAATGTAAATGTCTTATCCGTTGTATAAGCCGTTAAAACACCGTCTTTTAAATCTGCTTTTATTCCAAACGTATTTAATGAATCAATAACATTTCCAATAGTTTCATCAGCAGTAAAACCAACTGTTTGCAAGACTCCATCAATTTCCATTTTTAATGAAACTCCGGAACTAAATCCTAAGTCTTTTAATTGTGTTGTTTTAGTTATTTCATAAGTACTTACCATTGTGAATGTCTTAGAATTTGTTTGATCATAAATATTAACCTTAGTTTGAGTTCTATTTGTTAAACCTAATTTTGAAACTAAATTTGAAGCTTCATCAACGATATATTTATCCGAATCTGAACTAATTTTTATTACATTTCCATCCAATTCAGCTGTAAACCCGTAACCTTGAAGTGCTGAAAGAAAATCACTTATGGTTGTACTATCATTAATATTTATTGCACTATTTATCCAAGTACCATTATCATAGATTTTGATACCACCGGTCGTTACTCCCAAATCAACCAATTTTGTACTATCATTTATGGCTACAGAATTAATTGACTGGTTCAAATCAGCACTATAACCTGTAACAGTAACAATTGTAGAGGTATTGGGGCTTGTACTTGCTAACTTAACACCCAAATCTCCGGAGAATGAGAATACGTGCTCTGTAGATGAAGCACTAAATGTTCCGTTACTTATAGAAGCGGTTATTCCGTATACTTTCAACGAATCTATTACATCCTGAATTGTTTCATTTCCATTAAAAGCCAAAGAATTAACAGAACCGTCAATAATCAATCTGAGGTTAGACCCTTGCTCAAATCCAAGCTCTGCTACTGTTGTTGAAGCATTTATCGTTTTAACTTTTGTATAGGACAAATTAGAGGATGTTGATGATTGATAAACTGTAGTATATTCTTGAGTTCTTGTAAACCCTAGTTTAGAAGCTAAATTTGATGATTCATCAACAATATACTTATCAGAGTCCGTAGAAATATTAAGCTTTCCATCTGAAAGCGTAGCTGTAAAACCATAATTTTGTAATGCTGATATCAAATCATTTATACTGGTATTTTCTGTAATACTAAAAGCGGTTGGAACCCACGTTCCATTATCATAAATTTTAACATCACCTGTTGTAACACCTAAATTAACAAGTTTTGCATCTCCATTAATAGTAGCATTTTCAACTTTATCTTGAACAACACCTGACCAACTTGTCGGGCGAGATGTATTTGTAATAACAGGATTACTTCCGAGTATAACTTCACCTAATGAACCTGCAATAGAAAATTCCTGATAAGACGAAGTAGCACTAAACGTACCACTATTCATCGAGGCCGTTATACCGTTTGCCTCCATAAAGTCTAATACATCTTGAATTGTATTAGCTTCAGTAAATGTTTTTGATACTGTTTTTCCATTCAGAGTAAGCTCTACAACCCTATCACTGGAAGAAGTCGTAAATACTCCAATTGTTGTCGTTGAGGACAGCGCATTAGTAGTAAGATTATTAAGTTCATTTGATGTCGTATTTTGTGAAAGTGTTTCATAAACAGTCGTTTGTGACATACCAAATTGAGTAACCAGATTTGATGAACCATTTTGAACACTCATCTCCGATGTAGAATTTAGGGTTAGTTTTCCGCCGGATAAACTTACACTTATTCCTTGAAGCTCCAATTCTACGATAAAGTCATTTAATGTAGAATCTGATGTAACGTTAAAGACAGAACTGTTTGCACCATTAGTTATATTAATTGAACCAGTTGTAACACCCATATCGGAAAGTTTTGTATTAACCGGATCAATACTGCTTGTACTAACCTCATAAGTTTTAGGATCGGAACGATAAACAAAAGTATCTGTTGATGTTAATGTAGTAGTAATAGTAGTAATAATTTGATCTATAGTAGTTGTACCACCATCAACGATTGTAGTACTTGTAACAGTAGTAGAGGTAGTAGTATATTGTTGTACAGAACCTGCTTTATAATCAATACCAAGGCTTGTCGCAAGTGAGCCTGATATTTCGACACCGGAAATTCCAATCATCCCATCTACAAACTCAAAACTACCACCAGCTGCTCTTACAGCATCAGAAATAGAAGCAATGGTAGATGTTCCTGTAAAAGTATATGTCGAAGATGTTCCATCGTGATTGATAGTAAGATAAGTTGTACCGCTAACACCTAAAACAGAAAGACTTGTACTTGTACTTGCTGTAACAAAAGTACTTGAAGTTAGCATTGTTGAAACCATAGTTGCACTAACAACATTAGTTGCATAAGCGTTAGCCGAAATTCCTAAAGCCGTAGCAAAAGAACCGGTAATATAGCCATTAGAGATATTAATTACTCCGGACGAATCAACATAAGCTTGAAGTCCATATGAATTAAGAGCTGATGTAAAATCACCAACTGTAGCATTAGAACCTAATGAAACATTTGAAGCTAATACACTTCCATTTTGCGAATATACGGTAAAATTATTACCGGATGGTGAAATACCGAAATCAGAGAACTTGGAAGATTCTGTTGCAATAGCCCCTACAGTATATTTAACTTGAGAAGATGAAATAGATGTAGCATTTCCTGTAGAACTAGCAGTCAAACCCAAACCGGTAAGCAATGAGCCTGAAATACTCCCTACACCTGATATTGTTATATGTTTGTTATTAAACACAAATTCACCACCGGCAGCCGTTATTGCATTGGCAACAGATTGTAACGTTGAAGCCGTTGTAAATGTATGTACAAGAGTCGTTCCTGCTTGTTTAATAGTTAATACTTGAGTAGAATTTATGCCTAAATCTTTCAGGGTTGATGTCATAGCTGCAGTAGTAGTAATCGTACCTGCCAATGCTGAAGATACAATATTTGTTTTAGATACATACGTATGATCTACGCTATGAGATACACCCAATTTTGTTGCTAAATTGCCGGTAATATAGCCACCATCTATTGATATTACCCCATTCGCATCTATGCTTGCAGTTAACCCCTCATTACGCAAACTGGTTAAAAAGTCAGAAACAGTGGCTGTTGCACCTAAATTTACATTTGAAATTAATGTACCTTCTTCATCATATATAGCAAAACTAAGATTTGAACCGGTTATTCCAAGTGCCGATAATTGTGTTGCCTCAGTTGCAATAGATGTTACCGTATATGACAATTGATTATTGTACATAGAAGTCCCATTAATGGTATGTTCTTCAAGATTCAAAGCAGATACAAGAGAACCCGATAGTTTTTCAACACCAGATATGCTTATTTTACCGTTATCTACAGTTACACTTCCGCCTGCAGTTCTAATCGCATCAACCACATCCTGAACAGTTGAAGAACCTGTAAAGTTTTTCACTGAAGTTGAACCATTTACTTTAATGGTTAATGATTGATTAGAACTAATACCCAAAGATTGAAGAGAAGATGTCATCGTTGCTTGGGTTGTAGTTGTACCAGCTAAAGGATTTGACTCAGCAGATGTTCCTGATATTACTTCTCCGGTAACTACTGAAGATAAACCCAAAGCATTCGCTAAAGCACCGGCAACTAGCCCGCCATCTATTGATATTACACCTTCTTCTGATACCGAACCCACAATTCCATACTGCTTCATTGAATCAAACCATTGTTCTAAAGTTGTTGAGCCAGTTACTTGTAAATTACCGCTTAGAGCCTCTCCCCTTTCATTTTGAACTACATAAGTTAAACTTCCGCTCCCTATTCCTATTTCGTCAAATGTTGAACTTGTTTTGGCAGTATATGTTACAGAATATTCTAAATATGATCCTGTTAATGATGTTCCATTAACTTTGTCCACATCAAACCCTAATCCGGTTGCAATTCCCCCTGAAATATATAGTTGATCAATATCTCCTGTTATTGATATTACACCATCACTATCTATGCTGACATTTGCACTCATTCCGTTTGATGCCGCATAACTCTCTATCTGAGTTTTTACATCACTTAAGCTTGAAGTAGATGAGAGATTAACTATCTTACTACTTGTACCATTACCTAAAATTAACTGATAATTGGAAAATGTCGCATTAAGACTTCCTAATTTTGTCGAAAAATCTGCTGACTCAGTATTGACAAAAAATAACTTATCGCTTGATGACATAACTGAATCAACCGTTTCTTTTAAACCTAAGGCAGTAATAATATTAGACCCTCCGGACATTTCCTCAATATCAACACCTTGAATAGTAATAAAACCGTCCGAATCCATTGTTGCAGTACCGGCCCCATAATTATTATTTAAATAATCAAGGAAAGTTTGCACAGTTGCTCCTGCACCAAGTGAAAGATTTTGAACAACTTGATTAATCTTAATATCTCCACCTACAGCACCAATATCAGCTAAAACAGTATCAGGCTTAATAGTAACATATCCTTCAACTCTAAGCTCTGAAGAAGAAGTACCTTGTATATCCTTAAAGGTTAGCCCTAATGATTGAAATACTTTCGTACTTCCCTCATCTATCTGATAAATATCGGTTTCAATTGTGAACCTGCCTTTATCCTCATCATAGGACGCAGTTACACCTATATCAGCCAATTTGTTTATCAAAGACTCTATCGTGTCTTTATTTTCAATCTGTATTTCCTTATCGTTGACCGATACATACCCCTCTTTTACCCCTAAAACCGATAACTTCGTATCCATATCAGCAGTATATGTAACAGCAAAAGTCTTTCTTATAGCAGTATTAACTTTAGTAGCAGATGCAAGCTGTGTTACACCAACTTCATAGGTATCTCGTGAAGCACTATGTGTTGCAGTTGCCGTAACTTTTGACGGATCCGACGAATTTGCTAAATTCTGAACAAATATATCCATCGCATCTACACCAAACTTTGCGTCCGTAAGTTTTTCTAATGAACTCCTAAATGACGAAAAATATGTTTTTATCCCCGATACCACATCCTGCAAATTAACAACAGCAGCTTTTTCTGTTTGTAGTTCCTGAACTTTGGCATTCTTGAGCGCCGTGAGTGCACTCACCCACGAATTGGTGTCTAAACCAGTTACTAAACCGCTAAACTCGATTACGCTCAACTTAGTTAGTCTCCATAACTTTCTTTCAGGCACGTCCAAGCGTCCTTGAACTTTCAAGTACCTGATCTGTTTTTTATACTGCCTATACTATTTCTATTCCACTTTCCTGCATTTTTATAACACTTTTATAATAAAACTTTACATTTCTTTGCTAGTGTCATATTAAATACAACAAAGCTCTCTCGATTTCGCTGTTGATTTGGATATAATTTGTATAGTTGATGTATATATTCTACTAAATTTTATTATTTTTGACAAGTATAATTTTAAATATTAAAGCTCTTACGTTGACCTTCTTCGTGATAAATACCGCCGCCACAGATTATTTCTACAACTTTTAATACAAATTCTGTTGCCGCATCCGTATTATTTAAGAAAAACTCCCTATTCGACAAATGTTTAATTTTAAATATACAGCTCTGAGATTTATCAGCAGGTACATACAAAGATGCAACTTCTTTTTCCAGAAGCTTTTCCATAATTTCAGAAGGAGTTTTAGCACCTTCTACGATATTGTTATAATTCCCGTTTAGTGCCATAATCCGACCGCAGAAAAAAGGAGGATTTTTTTCCCTAAACAATGCTTGCGGTTCAAAATTACAGCGGGTGGTTAAACTTATTGTATGCCACAAAATATTTATTATAACAACTGTTTTGTCCTTATCGTAATCAACATAGATATTTTGTGTCGCAATGCCCCTTGCAGAAAATGATTGCTTTAATGTTTCAGCCATCACCTTAAAGTTATTAATCATTTCCGTAAAAATTTCTGCTGTATTCACCGTTGAATGCTGGTAATCAAGGAACTGCTTATACATATGAGACGACACCAATCCCAGACGCTCTTGTATTACAGAGGATTTGCGAAATGATGTTTCCATATTATCAAAATTTTCGTAATTACTAGGCAATTTGTGACAATCTCCTACCAGTATTTTACAACTAATTCTTTTTTTTTGTAAACATGTTGACAAAATTTCGTTACAATTCAGATTTGAACATAACTACTGTTGTTTTAGGGTAATAAAGGCATTATGCCTTAGAGTTGTGCCATTTTCTTTTCGATAAGAGAAGAAAATATCATTATTACAACTAGTACAATATGGGCAGATATCAATTTGATTAACGCCAATTTCTTGAAGTTGTCTTGCGTTTATTCCCTTTAAATCTACAAAATTTCCATCCGCCAAGTTAGATTTATCTTTGACTGTGTAGAGTAGTTTAGTCAAAACATCTTCCCCAACCTCATAGCAGCATTTTGAAATTGCAGGTCCTATCAGAACCTTAATATTTTCTGGTTTTGATTGAAAATCCTTTTTCATCTTCTCTACTGTTACAACTGCAATTTCCCCTGCTGTTCCGCGCCAACCGGCATGCGATATTGCTCCGATTTTATTTGCTGTATCATAAAATATTAATGGGGTACAATCCGCAAAGCTCAAATATATTCCATCATTCATATTTGAAAGAATTAATCCGTCTGTTTCAGGATATTCAACTCTTTCATCAACAATTTCGACATTATTTGTATGGGTTTGGCTTGGAGATATTAAGCGTTTGAGTTGATATAATTTTTTATACTCATCCTCATTTCCTCTTATCGGACATTCTCGTGTAGTAAAAAAATGAGTAACTTCTTTTAATAAATCACTCTTTAGGACTTTTTTTCCGTTTAATTCATCAAAATAAAACATAACAATAATATATTCCTGCTTTTTACTTTTTACAAGTTAAGGTTGAATTCTTAAGTATTATTAAATAAGTTATAACCTTTTTTAATTTGTTATATATTAGTAATAATACAATAATCAATTAAGGAAAACCAAATGAGTATAATTAATTTAAGGGATATAGAATATACAGAAAATATCAATAAGAAATTAGTATTTGATAATGAACAGAGTTCATTAACTCTACTTTCATTTAAAGCAGGAAAAGAGCGAAGCCTACATTGTGATGAAAAAGATGAAGTCGCACAAATCATAGAAGGTTTAGCAGATATAACCGTCGGAGAAACCACATATCGTTTACAAGCAGGAGAAATGATTGTGATGCCCGCCAAAACTCCACACGGTTTAAAAGCTATTGAAGATACAAAAATGTTACTTCTTCGTCCAAAACATATTCACTAAAAAAGGCAAAAAAAATTATGTTTTATTTTATAATAGATAGAAACGGAGAAGCATAATGTACATTAACAATTCAGCCCCAAACACTAATTTTGGAAATTTCAAAAAAATTACAGGAACCCCGAAACAACTTAAACAAATGAGTTCACAAATACCTGCAAAATATTTAACTATCTTGGAAAAAGAAAATCCTAAAGAAAGTTCTTTATATTTATTTTCCGGAAAACATTATAACAAAATGGTAAAAGCTTTAAAAAACAGAGTTTGCTTATTTGAAATAATAGAAGATGCTGTAAAGCACATCGGAGAAAAACCTAAAAAATTGTCATACAATAAAGCATTAGAACAAGTCAAAAAAGGCAAGCTATAATTTTTCCTTAAAAAACATAGAAGTAATAGTTCTTTTTAAGTATTTTATAAAGACTCCCAGATATGTTGTTACAATAATCCCAATAACAAAATAAAAATATGTAAGTTTTAGCGGCGAATAAAACCAATAAATGTCTGAATTATTCTTAATATCAAAAGGAATACCCTTCAACGCTAGAATTGTATAGGTAATAAAATTAAATACTAATAAGTGGTTTGCCATAATATGATAAGTATTTTGCCCGATTAAGTGTAAAAATTTCCAATTTTTAATATAATCATAGCTGACATTAATAACAAATAACGCCGCCCAAATTCCTGTAATACTTGTGATAATAGGAACTATCCAATTATCGAACTGCCCCCAAACAAGAATATAACTTAAGCCTATACCATCAGCCGGTGTATAGTCAGCATTTGTAATCCATAGTAGTGCTTGTAAAATGATTACACAGAAAAATACTTTGGATGAAAAAATATCATACTTCCCATCAATTTTTTTAATATAGACATGTCCAAGGTGAATGAATAAAAGAGAAAACATTGTTCTTAAAAGGTATAGAATATATAAATTCTGATTAAATTGCTGCATTTGTATTGCTAGAAGACTTAAGAATAGATAAACCAGAGTATTTAGTTTAAATTTACTTAATACTTTATAAATGATTAATGAAGTAAATAACTGCGGAACGAACCAGAGTGGAGATATTAAGTCAAGCTGATGTCCGGTTAAGAAAGGAATTAAAATTTCATTTTTTAATGTTACAGGCATCCCCCAAAACTTCCCAACCATAGGAGTTATTAAAAAAGTAATTCCTAAATAGACAATTGCATAAATAATATATGGTAGCATTAATGTCTTAAATCTTCTTTTAAAAAACTCCCCAAAGGAGTACTGTTCTTTAAACAGCATGCCAGAAATAAAGAAGAACATAGCAATCTGAAAAGAGTATGGCGGAAACATCGGGATAAGAGAGAATTCCAAATGACCTGATACTACTATTAAAATTGCAAGTGCTTTTAACAAATTAATCTTATTATTAAAATTTTCTATCATAAATAACCCTAAACATAGATTATTATATATTGAAAACTTTTATTTGTTAATTTAATCTCCAGATAGAAAAGTTTAAATAAGTCGCAAACAAAACCCACATTAAATAAGGAATAAGAAGTATAGCCGAAACTTTTGAGAATTTATAAAAAGATATAATAGTAAGAAAAATTAAAAGAACTAAAATCACACATAAAACAAGAGCAAATAATATATTTTGGTAAAAGAAAAATACAGGAGTCCATAACAAATTAACTACTAATTGTAATGTCCAAATCAGACTTGGAATAAACTTATCGTATTTAGATTTTGATTTTAAAAATAGAATAAAAGAAACCAAAATCATAATATATAAAATTGTCCAAACAGGAGGAAAAATCCAATCAGGGGGATTAAGTGGCGGAAGGTTTAAACTGTGATACCAATCTAAATTTTGCATAAGAGTATTTTAAACTGAAATCTCATTTTTTATATTAGACAATAGATTATGTTTTGTTAATATAAAATATATGGAAAAAATTTTTAACTAAAATAAGGAAAAGTATGAAAATAAATAAAATTGCTTATAAAACTTCACCTCAATTTGGGGATAATATATTAACTAAAGAAAATGAAACTCTGGTAAGAATGCTTCGAGAACAACTACACACACTAAAAACACAAGGAATACCTATAGGCGATTGTTTTTGTAAAGTACCTGAAGAAACTAATATTACGCTTGAAACCAAAGATAAGAAGTACAAAACAGGTTATAGCATGTTTGGCGAAAATCTTATAATACGAGAAACTAACAGAAAAGATAACGGAAGATATATTATAAGTAGCGATAATAATATATTTTGGTCAGATGAAGATGACGTGAAAGAATTAAAACAAGAAAGCAAAGAAGCATTAACAGCTAATTTGTTTTTTGCACAAACTATACCTTTGTTTTTAAATATTAAAAGATTTAGATTTGCCAAATTATTTACAAAATATATTTCTAAAATTAAAATCTAATTTGAAGATAATATCTTGATGTTTTAAAAACAGAACTATATAATGCTCTTATGAAAAAAATTATTGTAAAAGAATCTTCATTTATAATATCATTTGCCTATTTTATTATAGGAGCCATAATGGTCTATAAATCATTTTATTCATTAGAATTATTCGGAATAATTGGTACGATAATATTAATTTCGTGCGGTCTGATTTTATCAATATTAGGTTTGTTGTGTATTTTTGTAAGAAACACATTTATAATAAGATACAACGAATTTGTAATTGAAATTACATACAAATCTCTATTTAATAAACCAATTAAAATAACTATAGAAGTTAAAGATATCACCCGAATTAGCTTCAAAAAACGTATGTTTAACCAGAGAGTAGATATTTACTATGGTGATAATAAAAGATTTAGTTTCTTCTACGGGGTTATAAACATAGATTTTCATCGCTACATTGAAAATTTAGCAAAACAGATTGAAAGTGCAAAGCAATAAAAATTATTTCCTTTTGTAAATTTATGTAAAAATTTTTTATATAAATTAAAGAAAAACAAAACAATTGCCGTTATTTATTGTCAAAGGAACAATATATGGGCGATTTATTTTTTAAGAGCGGTCAGAAAATAGATTTTTCCACTTTAAGAAGTGGTATACAAATAGACGAAAACAATATATTTCTGAAGAAATATGACACAAACAACAATAGTATTTTTGATACAAATGAACTAAATGTACTTAGACAAGATCTTGAAACATATAGCGGCGAGGATAGGACCTTAGATGAAAAAGAGAGTATTTCATTATTTGCAAAAGTAATGAATATAACCTATGCAAAAGCACAAGAGCTTTTTAATAAAAAACAATCTAATGTAGTATATGATTCAATAAATTCATTATTTGAAGAACAAGCAGAAGAAAACGCAATACAAAATATAAAAAGCGAAGCACAAATGAGTATGCAGATATATGTAGAAGGCAAAGGCGGACGAATAAGTCAAATATGGAATTCAATAAAAGAGATATGGGATGATGAATATTGCGAAGATAAAGTATATAGACAAATAGCTGATAAGCAAGTAACAGCGATGTTACTAGAGAAAGCAGAGCGTAATGGGGGTATAAGTAAAAAAGATTATATTGAAACCAAAATAGAATTTTTAAAACTTCTTCTTGGCGGAGACAATTTACTACCAGCAGATGAAAAAATGATAGAAACCGCCGTTATGAATATGACTGCAGGAGAATTAGACCAACTAATAACCACTTTAAAAGATGCAGAATCATCAGATTACAATAATGTTGTTCAAAAGACATTACAAGATTTAGCACAGAAAGGATATGAGCAAAATGACGGTTACGGATTTACCGTGACAAATCCTAACTCAATAAAAGCACTTTTAGAATCAGAAGAGGCATCTAAACTTCTTGAATTTAAAGATGTATACTTATTAGAAAATAATGTAGCATTTAATCCGGAAGAAATAAACAAATATGCCGAGATGGAGAGAAATGCCAAAATTACAGTTACGATTAATAATCGTATAGCATCATTAATAGATAATTTAGCTCCTGCACTTAAAGAATTAGATAATACAAACAAATACGGAGGAATTCCTGAGGAAGTTGCAAAAAAATCATATATACAATTAAGCAATTCAATAATGGGAGTCTTAGAAGATTTATATGGAAGTCGTGCAATAGAAGTAATAAAAGAATTAGGATATCCGGATGCTAAAATAACAAACGGAATAATCGATTTTGGTAATGGTTACTTTGATAATTATGCTTTGGTAGACCTTGGAAAACAAATAAAAAACAATTTAGAGTCCAAAATACAAACTAAAATAGACGGAAAACCAATAGAAGAGTATGAAGCTGATTTAAAATCACAATACACAAAAGCCTATGGAACAAAAAATACAATAGACTTGGCAAATGAATTCAAGTCAAATCAAGAAATGGGAGTCAGCTATGGTAAAGCAATAGTAACCGGAGCTGGGCTTGTAATGTGTATATTTAGCGGTGGACAATTAATACCGGTTTATGCAGGGATGGGACTTTCAGCATTTGGTTCTGCTGCTATTTCTTATGCAGAAGCGAGTACAAAACAAGGCGGTATGACCGAACAAGACAAAGAAGAAATTAAACAGGAAATAATAACGTCCATAGCTCTTTTAGGTGCCGGTGGTGCAATAAGTAAGATTTCAGGGACAATCGGGAAAGAGCTCATCAAGAGATGTCCTAAACTTGTTGCGGCCGTAGGAGAATACGGCTCAGATGCGGTAATGAGTTTGATGGCTGATTTAGCAATAACTGGCGAAATTGATATAAGCGGAGAAGGAATATCTCAACTTATAAATATAGCAACAGGTATTCACGCCGGTAGAAAAGTACAGGATTATACCGTTGACACACAACATACAAATAATAATTATATGAAAAAAATTACCTCTAATGATATTCACAATAAAACACTAAATAAAACGGATGTTGAAGATTATATAATGGAATTAAGTAGTAGATTTTCACATAATCTCGATAATCAAAAACTAAAAAATATAGCAAATAATTTATACGAAATGAAAAAGAATAACAGCCCGTTATATCAAGATATAGAATCATCAGGATTGCTAAAACTTGTAGAAGAAGGCAAAATTGATTTTAAAGTATTAGAAGACCTATGTATAAAAACACATTCAAACACACGAATGTCAAAAGAATTATATGAAGATTGCAAAAAATTAAATAGTGGTGAACCATATATAAAAGAATACTTAGACGGTTCTGATTTAAAAACTATATATAAAAATTCTAAAAATGGAGAAGTAGTAGAAATAGGTTCGGATTTATATATAAATGACGGACACAAAATGGTAAAATTAAATATAAGCAAGGAAAAATACTTAGAATTGTTTCCACCATTCAAACGTTTTGACATAAATCAAAATGAGAGCAAATACGCAGGTAATTGCTGGTTTTTAGAGACCGCACATAACCTATATCAAAATCCTTCAATGCGTGTTGAAATATTAAAATTATTCCGCCAAGAAGGAAACGATATATATGTTAAACTACCAGATAGTAAATTTGAATACAAATTTCAGAACGGAGACGTTCCTAAAAACCATGATGATGCGAAATATTATTTATCAGATAGTCCCAAATGGATAAATATGCTAGAATACGTAGGAGCATTAAGCAGAAGGGTTAATGGAATATCTAAAGAATCGAGTTTTAACATAGATGTACTGAAAAAGAATGGTGTAGTAACCGAAAGTGAAGATGGGCATTTAATATTTGACCTTTCGAGCTATTTATTTGCATCAAGAATGTCAGGCAACAAAAGTGGGATTTTATACAATTTGTATTCTGGAAGCCCGGAAGAAGCAATTGAAATGTTAACTGATAGGAAAAAAACCGTTAAAAAATATTCAATCGACAAAAGTCACGAATATACCGGAGCAAATGTAGAAACAAATAAAAATAAAATACAAAAACAACAAAAAGAAATAAAATCTATACTAGAAAAACTAGAAGGAAAGACAAACTATACAATTAATGTCGGAATGGATGGACACGCATTTGCTGTAACACGTATAGAAAATGGTCGTGTGTATGTACAGGATCCATATAATACAAAAATAGAATCTTCTTATACAATAGATGAACTTGTAAAATTATGCCAATATGTAGAAATCACCAAATTTGATTAATAAAATACTCCACTAAATGAATGAAATTTAATGCTATATAATTGAAAAACGCTCTGGTTAAATGCTAAGATAGTTATGGGGAGAGGGAAATTTGTACGCATATAATTACCGCACAACAGAGCGAATAGAGAGAGCACGAATTAGTAGAAGAACACAGTATAAAAGGACTGTAGTTAAGCGTACGGTTATAAAAAAACGTAATCCGGTTTTAAACTTTTTCTCAAGAATAATAGCATTAAGTATAATTTTATCTGTAGCATATTTTGTGCTTCCGCAGGTTTTTAATAAGATATATTATCAAAACTACATTAAACGTAATATAAAGTTAAGCACAGAGCAAAGCGGTGCAATCGGCAAAATAGGAAGCAAAATCGATTCAAGCGTTGATATACGAGATATTGCGTTGCCATTATCATCAAGAGTTTATAATACGAGCTTTATGGGAGAAAACTTTATAACTCCTATAAATACAAATAACAGAGAAATATCCTCATTATATTTGACTCAAAAATTAACACCGTTAGAACATAAAATAAGAAATTTGATGAAGAGTTATCCACAAATAACTCCCGGCATATTTGTATGGGAATATGATAGTGGAAACTACTTAGGAATAAATGAAAACGAAATATTTTCAACCGCAAGTATAATAAAGATACCGGTACTAATAAGATTATTCAAATCAATTGAAGCAAATCAACTGACAATTTATGATGAAATGACCTTAACAGACTATTATCGTTCATCGGGTTCAGGAGATTTGCAATACAAATCGGACGGACTTAAATTAACCATAGACAGATTAGCAAATGATATGATAACAATCTCAGACAATACAGCAACCAACATGCTAATGTCAAAACTTGGTTCAATGGAAGATATAAATGCCGGTTTAAGAGATTGGGGGTTAAGTAAAACACGGGTAAATAATTGGCTTCCGGACTTAGATGGAACGAATATAACCACACCGATGGAGATGGCAAAACTGTTATATAACCTTGATAACCCTGGATTTTTGAATGTAAATTCAAGAGAATACATAATCGACTATATGAGCCACGTTAAAAATAACCGCCTAATCCAAGCAGGAATTGATCCAAAAGCGTTATTTATACACAAGACAGGTGATATTGGAACAATGTTAGGCGATGCAGGAATAGTATATGCACCAAACGGAAAGAGATATATAATTGTAATTCTTGCAAATCGTCCGTTTAATCATCCGGCTGGAAAAGATTTTATTCAGAAAGCAAGTTCAATAATATATAAAGAGCTTGTAGGTTAAAAATATAGCAAGAAGAAAGAAACACCCCGAAGTAATAACTTCGGGGTGTTTCTTGTCAGAGGAATTATTGTACATCAGTTGTTTTACCGTTTTCATCAGACTTTGCAAAAGCAATCTCATCATTTTTAACATCAACAATAACAGTATCGCCATCTGAGAATTTTTGTGCAAGTATGAGTTTAGAAAGCGGATTTTCAACAAGTTGTCTGATAGTTCTTTTAAGAGGTCTTGCACCATAAATAGGATTAAATCCTCTTGTTGCAAGAAGTTCTTTAGCATCATCCGTTATAACTATTGATAATCCTTGTTCTTCAAGTCTTCTTTCAAGACTTTCAGCTTGAATATCAACTATTTCTTTTAATTGTGGTAATGTAAGAGCCTTAAAGAATATCGTTTCATCAACTCTGTTTAAAAATTCCGGTTTAAATCTTTCACGCATAATAGCCATAACTTTGTCTTTTGTTTCCTCAAAATTATTGCCATTAAGAGTAGAATTTAAAGAATCTTCAAGGATAATGTCACTTCCGATATTACTTGTCATAATAATAACAGTATTTTTAAAATCGACCGTTCTGCCCTTAGAATCAGTTAATCTGCCATCATCAAATATTTGAAGCATAATATTGAAAACATCAGGGTGAGCTTTCTCAATTTCATCAAACAAGACAACAGAATACGGTTTTCTTCTAACAGCTTCTGTCAGTTGACCACCTTCTTCATAACCAACATATCCCGGAGGTGCACCAACCAATCTTGCGACATTGTGTTTTTCCATGTATTCACTCATATCAATACGAATGATAGAATCCTCATCATTAAACAAAAATTCCGCAAGAGCTTTAGCAAGTTCAGTCTTACCAACCCCTGTAGGGCCTAAGAAAATGAATGTACCAATCGGTCGTTTAGGGTCTTTCAATCCGCTTCTTGCACGTCTTATAGCATCCGAAACGATATCAACGGCTTCTTCTTGCCCAATTAATCGTTTATGCAGCACATCTTCCATGTGAAGAAGTTTTTGCATTTCACTTTCAACAAGTTTTGTAACAGGAATTCCTGTCCACTTGCTAACAACCGCAGCAATATCGCCACCGTCAATTTCTTCTTTTAATAACTTATTTTCTGTCTTTTCTTTATTTTGAATTGATTTTAATTTTTTTTCTAATTCAAGC
>CALURS010000014.1 GCA_944323215.1 Candidatus Gastranaerophilales bacterium
TCCTCCATATAGGTTATAAAATGTAACAAACCTTTACATTTTATTATTATAGTTGTATTATAATTAGTGTAGGAAATGGAGTGACATTGGCAGAATCATACAACATAAAAGGGGGATACCCACTAAAAGGAGAAGTTTCTATTGGCGGAGCAAAGAATGCTGTGCTGAAGCTTTTAGCTGCATCTATTATTACTAAGGGGCAAACAAAAATTTATAATGTGCCTGAACTTACCGATGTTGATATAATGTTAGAAGTCATCAATGGTTTGGGAATAAAGACAAGCTATGATAGAAAAGAAAAATCTGTTGTAATTGATGCAACCAATATAAGCTCTGTGACTGCAAAATATGAATTTGTAAGCAAAATGAGAGCTTCTTTTATCGTTTTGGGTGCGTTAATGGCAAGATGCGGAGAAGCAGTTGTTGCTCTACCCGGGGGATGTGCAATTGGTGAGCGCCGAGTAGATTTTCATATTAAAGGATTAGAAGCCCTTGGTGCTAAAATTAAAATAGAAAATGGCTATGTTCATGCAAAGGCCTCTAAGCTTGTTGGGACTGACATATATCTGGATATCCCTTCAGTTGGTGCTACTGAAAATTTAATGCTTGCTGCTATTACAGCTGAAGGCGCAACAAGAATTCAAAATGCAGCTCAAGAACCTGAAATAGTTGATTTGGCCAATTTCTTAAATACTATGGGCGCTGATGTTTCAGGTGCCGGGACATCTGAAATTGTTATTAATGGTATTAAACAATCTGATTTACATTCAATCGAATATACGACTATTCCTGATAGGATAGAAGCGGGTACTTTTATGGCTGCCGTTGTTGCTACTAAAGGTAAGGCTATTATTAGAAATGTTTTTCCTGCTCATTTGACTTTCTTTAATGATAAATTGATTAAAATGGGTGCTCATATTAAATTGCTTGAGCCTACGGCAATTGAGGTTTCGTGCAGGAACAGATTAAACTCTATAAATTTCGTTACTCAACCTTACCCGGGATTTCCTACTGATTTGCAGTCTATGGCTATGACTTTATTAACGACTGCATCTGGTGTTGGAATTATAACAGAAAGTCTTTATGAAAATAGATTTATGCAAGTCCCTGACTTAAGAAGAATGGGTGCAGACATTCATCAAGACAGAAATCACGCAATTGTTAAAGGGGTTAAGAAATTGACAGGTACAACTTTGCGTGCTTGTGATTTAAGAGCCGGTGCGGGGCTTGTGGTAGCGGCTCTTATGGCTGAAGGTACTTCTGAGGTTACTAATTTACATCATATTGATAGAGGGTATGAGCATTTTGATTCTAAATTACAAGCTTTAGGAGCTAAAATCGTAAGGGTTAATGATTCAGATGCTCAAAATTTTCAAATAGAGGAAGGTGTTAGAAATGACTCCCGCTTATAAACGTTGGTATGATCACGATCCTAAGCTCCTTGAAGTCATTGAGCTGTTAAAAAATTATCCTGATGAGTTGCATTCTCATGCTCAATTGTTTTTGGATAAGCTTGCACAAAAAGTTTCTATAGAAGCAATTGATAGATTTTATGATATGGTAAAACCTATTAATGGTTCAAGATGGTATGATAAGGATCCCGTTATTTCTAAGACGGTTGAAATCCTTAGAGTCGTTCCTCCGGAGGTTCAGTCTGCCTGTGCTGATAGGTTTATTAAGGCGCTTAATGACTTGGGTATTTCTTATGAGTCTAATGTAAAAGAATAATGTCTATTTTTTCAACTTTACATAACAAGCTTTTTAAGTCCTCATTTATTCTTACTGGGTTAACTTCTTATTTACGATTGAATGTGATAAAAGAATGTGTTTCCTCCGACCGTAAAGTTTTATTGTTTACCTCTACGGAAGTTTCCGCACTTAAGTATCAAGCTGATTTGCTCAAAATTTTCGGTGTTAGTTCCACTATTTTTCCATATCAATCAATTTCACCTTATGAACTTTTATATCCTGATTTTTATGATTTATCTAATCAAGTAAGAGCTTTACTCGATTTACCCAATGTAGTTATTCTGCCAATTAGAGCTTTTACAGAAAAATTCCCTGATATAAGCTTTTATCGTGATAATTTATTATCTTATAAAATCGGAGATACAATTTCCCCTCAAGAATTAGCCAAAAAATTAATTAATCTTGGATATAAACGAGTAACTATGGTTTCTGACATCGGGGAATTTAGTATAAGAGGTGATATTGCTGATATATATTCATTTGCTGAGTCTCCGTTCCGATTGGAATTTTGGGGCGATGAGATAGTTGATATTAGGGCTTTTAATAATGAAACTCAGCGTTCTATTGATAAACTGGAATCGTGTAGTATCTATCCATTATTTAAGTTTGTATTGCCTCAAAAGTTCGAGGGACTTCCTGATTTTTTAAAGGACCAAGTTCTATCAGAAGGGTATTTTGAAGGTATTAATGTATATCAAAATTATTTTAATGATAAGTTAGGTTCATTAGCAGATTATTTTAAAGATTATACATATATTTTTGACGAGTATAGTGAAATAGTTTCACGCTTTGAGGCTTTAACTGTTAATTTTGATACTCAACTTGCCGAAAATACAAAATTGGGTTTAATCCAGCCATTGCAAGGTAAAAATCATCTTGATTTGGATCAATTTAAAAAAGACATTGCATCAAATCCAAAGATTTATATGAATAACTTTTTGGATGATACAGAGCTTGAAGTTATTGATTTAAATGCTTTGTCTATGCCATTATTTGACGCTAATTTCCAAAAATTATCCGAGTTTCTTAATAGTTATCCTGAGTATAAACTCGTAATTGCAACTGATTATCCTGATAGGGTTAAAGAAGAGTTATTAAATATCGGAATTTTAGAATTCCAATTAGTTGAAAATACTGCTGCAGCAGGTTGTATTTTACCTATTATAAATACTTTGTTTATAACAGATAGAGAGCTATTTAATAAAACCACTAAAAATATAACTTCAGCAAAAAAACGTCCATATAAGACAAAAATGGAGTATATTGAGAGCTTAAATGATATATCAGAAGGTGATTATATAGTTCATTCAGTTCATGGTATAGGAATTTATGCAGGACTTTCAAAGCAAGAAATAGATGGACAGCTTAAGGATTATATAACTATAGAGTATGCAGGAAAAGATAGACTTCACATTCCAGCGGAGCAAATAAACCTTTTATCTCGTTATCGGGGCGCAGGTAATATCAAGCCAAAATTGTCCAGAATGGGTGGTTCTGATTGGGAAAATACCAAAACAAAAGTTAAAAAAGAGGTTGAAACAATCGCTTATGATTTATTACGCTTGTATGCAAGACGTAAGATGAAAAAAGGTATTATATTTCTTCCTGATACCCCAATGCAAATTGAACTCGAGGAAAGTTTTGAGTACGTGGAAACACCTGATCAGTTAAAAGCGATTAACGATGTAAAGGCTGATATGGAAAGTGAAACTCCAATGGATAGGCTAATATGCGGAGATGTTGGGTTTGGTAAAACAGAAGTTGCAATGAGAGCTATTTTTAAAGCAGCTGCATCTGGAAAACAAGTTGCAGTCATAGTGCCGACTACATTGCTGGCTTTTCAACATTTCAATACTATCAGTGAACGATTTAAGCCTTTTGGAGTTAATGTTGAGCTTTTAAGTCGTTTTCGTTCTAAAAAGGAGCAACACCAAACATTAAAAAATCTTGCAACTGGTAATTGTGATGTTGTTATTGGTACTCATAGATTATTACAAAATGATATTTTGTTTAAGGATTTGGGGCTTCTTGTAATTGATGAAGAACATAGATTTGGGGTTCGGCATAAAGAAAAAATTAAAGAAATGAGGGAAAATATTGATATAATTTCTATGTCTGCGACACCTATTCCTAGAACTTTATATATGTCTCTGTCTGGCATAAAAGATATTTCTGTTATAAATACTCCACCTTCAAATAGGCTGCCTATTAAAACATTTGTTGGTGCGTATAACGAACAAGTCCTTAAAAACGCTATTCTACATGAATTGGATAGAGATGGACAGGTATTTTATTTGTATAATCGTGTTGAAACAATTTTAGATTTTAAAGTAAAATTACAAGCATTGCTTCCTAATGCTAAAATTGCAGTTGGGCATGGACAAATGGATGAAAAAATGCTTGAGCAAATTATTGTTGATTTTGCTAATGGCGAATATGATATTTTATTATGTACTACTATAATAGAAAATGGTATTGATATCCCAAATGCTAATACAATTATAATCCATGATTCCGATAAATTGGGATTAGCTCAGCTCTACCAAATAAGAGGTCGAGTAGGACGTTCTGAAAGACAGGCTTATTGTTATTGTTTTTATTCTAAAAATAAAGAATTAACATCTGATGCAAAAGAGCGATTAAAGGCAATAAAAGAGTTTACAACATTAAGTAGCGGTTACAGAATAGCAATGCGTGATATAGAAATAAGAGGTGTTGGTAATATTCTTGGTACCAAGCAGCATGGGCATATGGTTAACGTCGGATTTGATACGTATTGTCAATTATTAGAAGATACAGTTAATGAGCTTAAAGGTGATTATGTCGATAATCATATACAAGCAATTGTTGATATAAATATTACTGCTTTTATTCCTGATGAGTGGGTAGGTTCTAAAGAACAAAAAATGATTGAATATAAACGCCTAAGTGATGTTAAATCAGAAATAGAGCTAGATTATATTATTTCAGAATGGAAAGATAGATTCTCCAAAAAATTGCCACAAGAAGTTGAAAATCTTACTAAGCTAATAAGAATAAGACTTTTGGCAACTTCAGCAAATATTTCTATTGTACGAGAAACTACTGATTATGTTAGAATTTATACACCATATACTCAATATGAATGGAATTTGATTAAGGGCAGTCTGAAACCCGAAATATCAAGACAAATTAGATTTACTGTTGCGCCTAAAAATGTTGAAAATACTAAATCAATTTTATTGTTAAAAAATGTATATTCGAATTTTGATGAATTATTTAACATTTTAACCAATTTGTTTTATCATATAAAAGATGTTAGTTACAGATATAAGGAAGAGGGTAGATGAAAAAACTTTTATTATCATTAATGTTCGTTACAGTTCTTGCTGCCGGATGCTCTTTAAACGGTGGTAATGTTATTATGAAAGTTAACGGTGAACCAATTACTCAGGCTCAGTTCGATGAAACTTTTGAAGATTGGGTTGGAAATTCTATTTTTGCTAATAATAAAGATGCATTTAAAAATAAAGAAGATAATATGCTTTACGGAATTTTTAAAGATAAGGTAGTCAATGAGTTGATTTATCAAACTCTTTTAAACCAAGAAATAAAGAAGCGTAATATAACTGTTTCTAATGAGGATTATGAAAAGGAAGTAGAACGATTGATAAGCATATTCGGTTCTAAAAATGAATTAAATTCTTTCTTAAGAAATAAAGGAATATCAGCCGGCGAATTTAAGAAAAGAACAATGAATGAATTGCAAGTGAGAAAATTAGCAGATTCTATTAGTAAGACTGATGTTTCAGAAGCAGATGTCGCAAATTATTATAAAAAAAGAATTAAAAATTTCTCATATCCGGAAAGAGTTAGAGCTTCTCATATTTTGATTTTAGCAGATGCTGATGAGTATGCAGCAGAGTTAAAGAAGAAAAATCCCGAAATTACTGATGAAGACTTGAAAAAGCGTGTTGACGAAGAAATGACGGCAAGAAAGGCAAAAGCGGAAGAAGTATTAGCGTTAGTAAAGAAAAATCCAAAAGATTTTGCCAAAATAGCTAAGGCTAAATCGGATGATAGAACAAGTGCAAAAAATGGTGGGGAGTTAGGTTTCTTTGCTCGTAGAGAAATGGTTAAAGAATTCTCGGATGCAGCATTTTCTCTTCCCGTAAATCAAGTAAGCGATTTGGTTAGATCTAAGTATGGATATCACATTATTCTTGTAACTGATAGAATGGAGCCGGGTACTTATCCGTTTGCAAAAGTGAAAGGCGAAATAGCTCAAACAATTAAAACTCAAAGACAAATGGAAATTATAAATGGATTATTAGATGCTCTTAAATCTGGTGCTAATGTAGAGTTCGTTGATAAGAGTTATGAATTATCAGATTTACAGAAAATGATTGATAAAAATAATGCAGAGGAAAAATAAATAGTATTGATAATATTGTGTAAAAGGTATCTTGTTTAACAAGATGCCTTTTTTCTTGTAATCAAATATGATTTATAATAAAATTTTATTATGAATATTGTTGAAATAAAAAAGAGAATAATTAAAAATAAGGAGTGTCTTTGACTTTGCAGAATTAGAAAAAAAAATGCAAAGTTTGCAAATCGAATTGGAATCTCCTGATGTTTGGGCAAATCAAAGAAAAGCTTCTGAACTTGGGGCTAAGGTTCGAGAAATAAAGGATATACTGGATCAATTCTCGTTTTGGGACGAAAAGATTTCTGATGCGGAAACGGCTTATGAAATAGGTGATCCGGAGTTAATCGCCGAGGCTGAGGGAAGTCTAAAGCTCGTTGAGTCTCAGTTGGATAAATATGATTTTGAAAAGATGTTGAATGGTGAATATGATTATGCAGATGCATTCTTGACCATAAATGCAGGTGCTGGGGGTACTGATGCTCAAGATTGGGCAAGTATGCTCTTAAGGATGTATTTGAGGTGGGCAGAAAAACATAATTATAAAACCGAATTGGTCGAAAAGTCTGAAGGTGAAGAAGCTGGTATTAAATCTGCAACAATAAAAGTTATAGGTAAGTATGCGTATGGTTATCTGAGAGCAGAAAAGGGAGTCCATCGTCTTGTCAGATTATCTCCTTTCAATGCAAATAGTAAACGCCAGACAAGCTTTGCATCGTGCGAGGTTTCTCCTATAATCCCCGATGTGGATAAAAAAATAGTTATTCCGCCTGAGGATATTGAAGTGGATACTATGAGGTCAGGTGGCGCTGGTGGACAAAATGTTAATAAAGTTGAAACGGCAGTTAGAATTGTGCATAAGCCTACAGGGATTGTTGTTAAGTGTCAGCAAGAACGTTCTCAACTCCAAAATAAGGAAAATGCTATGCAAATGCTCGCATCTAAGTTGCTTGAATTAAAACAAATTGAACACGAAAAAAAATTGGCAGAGCTCAAAGGAGAGGCTTTTGATATAAATTTCGGCTCTCAAATTCGTTCCTATGTTTTTCACCCATATAAAATGGTAAAAGATCATAGGACTGGTTATGAAGTAGGAAATGTGGATGCAGTAATGGACGGAGAGTTGGATGGATTTATACATGCATTTTTGAAATCTTAATAAGTTAATGCTTTTTTATGGTATAATTGTTTTAGTTATTGAGGTAGGCAATGCAAGAAATATTAGAGAGAAAACAAATAAAGAATATAGATTTTAACTGTGATTTAGCACAAGGATTTGGAGTGTATAAAAATTCCGGTGAGTTGGAGCTGCTAGACTATGTTAGTTCAGTAGCTATTTCTTGTGGCTTCCATGCCGGTGATCCTATGGCGATTAAAGCGGCATTACTAGAGGTGAAGAAAAAAGGATTAGCTATAGGTGCTCATATAGGTTATGCAGATATACAAGGGTTCGGATATAGAAATGTTGATTTGACAGATGATGAGATCGAATCTCTTGTTGTGTATCAGGTTGGGGCTTTAATGTCTTTTGCCAAGGCTTATTCTTTAGATATTGAATTTGTACGTCCGCATGGTGCTATGTATAAAAAAATGGGTGAAGATTTTCAGTTTGCCGTTTCTGTTGCTAAAGCTGTTAAAAAATGCTCTAACTGGTTATCTATTTATACTCCGCTTGGTGATATTGCTGATAAACTTGGTGATTATGTTAATATCAAGGTCGTTCAGGAACTTTTGCCAGAAAAAACTTATAATACCGACTTGACGGTTGATTATAGTATTGCTGATAATCAAGATAACTTTTCTATTATGAAAAGATTGCAGCATTTTGTTCATACATCTCAAATTAGAATGATTAATCAGGGGATGACTTATGTTAACGCGCAAACTATTCATTTTAATAATAAGTATCCTTCGTCTTTAAATTTAATTAAGCAGGCGTATGACTTGATTAAGCCATTACCCATAAATTATATAACAGCAAAAGAATCAGGTTGGGCAGAGTAGTATGTTAAAAAGAATTCGTAATTTAAAGGTTCCAAAGGATGTAGGTTGGTTGATTCCGGGCTTGGAAGTAAAAAGATGGTTTATGATAATCCTTTTAGGCTCTTTCTTAATATTGTTCGGACTGCTTATTATTCTAAATATTGGTGTCCTATCTTGGCTGTTATCATTTGCTAAGTCTACAGTAGATTACATCCCGCATGATTTGTTGGCGGCGGTATTAATTATTCTCGGTGTTGTTTTATTTTTCTATGGATGGCAAAAAACAAATATGTCCATGCTGGACTTAAGATCAGAAAAAGATAAAAGTTCTGTCTTGGAAATTTTGTATCGTAGAAGAAAATTAAATCATGGACCGCATATTGTTGCAATTGGTGGTGGTACTGGTTTATCAATGCTGTTGAAAGGTATTAAGCGATTTACTAATAATATTACCGCAGTTGTAACAGTTGGTGACGATGGTGGCAGCTCCGGAAGGCTAAGAGAAGAGTTGGGCGTTTTACCCCCAGGTGATATTAGAAACTGTCTTGCGGCTCTTGCTGATGACGAAGATTTGGTTACGCAGTTGTTTCAATACAGATTTCAAAATGGCGAAGGCTTAGAAGGTCATAGCTTTGGGAATCTATTCTTAACCGCACTTTGTTCTATCACCGGTGATATGGTTACTGCTGTTAAGGAATCATCAAAAGTCCTTTCAATAAGAGGTGTTGTTCTTCCGGCTACTTTAGATGACATGAAATTAGCCGCAAAGTTTGAGGATGGCAGAGTAGTACGTGGTGAATCTAATATCCCTGAGGCAGGTGGTGTTATAAAAAGATTGTTCACTGAACCTGAAGTTTGTGATCCGCTGCCGGATGTTTTAACGGCTATTAAAGGTGCTGATTTGATTATACTAGGTCCGGGAAGCCTTTACACTAGTGTCATTCCTAATTTGCTGATTCATCATGTTGCTGATGCTATTGCTTCTTCTAAAGCAAAAAAAATATATGTATGTAATATTATGACTCAGCCAGGTGAAACAGATGACTACACTGTTTCTGATCACATAAAGGCGCTATTGAAGCATGCCGGTGGTAAGCGTATTATTGATGCTGTTTTGGTTAATAATGTTTTGCCTGATGTTATTTCAGAAGGTTATGCTCAGTCTGGGTCTTTCCCCGTAGTTATTGATACAGAAAAATTAGCCTCGCTTAATATAGAAGTAATTGCAACAAAACTAATACAGGAAAATAAATCAGGGCTCGTTAGACATAGTTCTAACCGTGTAGCAAGAGCGATTTATTATTGGTATAAGAAAAAAATAAAAAAGTAGGATGTTATGATGAACGTTGCTAAATTACAAAAGCTAAAAGATGATAGAAAAAATATTGTGGGAATTACTGCATACGATTATTCTACTGCTAAAGTTATTGAGCAAGCCGGTGTAGATTTAATCCTTGTAGGTGATTCTTTGGCAATGGTTGCTCTTGGGTACAGAGATACATATGTTATTGGTATTGATGAGATGATTGTTTTTGTAAAAGCAGTCTCTAAAGGTGCAAAAAATTCTTTTGTAATAGGTGATATGCCTTTTATGAGTTATAATGTTTCTGTTGAGCAGGGATTGGAAAATGCAGGAAAAATGCTCAAAGCCGGTGCTTCTGCTATTAAAATTGAAGGTGCTAATAATCATTTAATAAAATTGGTTACACGTTGCGTTCAAAGCGGTATACCTGTTTTAGGTCATTTAGGTTTTACTCCTCAATTTATGCACACTATTGGCGGACATAAAATTCAAGGCAAAACTTATGAGTCTACTCTTAAACTCCTTGAGTGGGCTAATCGTTTGGTTGATGCCGGTGTTTTTGGCATAGTCCTTGAGATGGTTCCAGAAGAAAGTGCTAAATATATTACAGATAATATTCCTGTTCCAACTCTTGGTATTGGCGCAGGAAGGTATTGCTCAGGTCAAATTCTTGTTGCTGACGATATTTTAGGTAAATATACTGATTTCACACCTAAATTTGCTCGACGTTACGCTAGTATTAATGACGTGATTCATAATGCAGTTTCTCAGTATGCTAGTGATGTAAGAAATCATAATTTCCCTGCCGAAAATGAGGTATTCTTTTTGGCGGATGATGAGTTAAAAAAATTAAAAGAGGATAAACATTTTGTTAATTAAGACGATTGATGATTTAAGAGAATATTTACAACCATATAGGGCTGATAATAATTCTATTGGGTTGGTTCCTACTATGGGAGCCTTGCATGATGGACATTTGAGCTTGATTAAAGCAGCAAAAGGTATGTGCGATAGGGTTGTTGTTTCTGTCTTTGTTAATCCGATTCAATTCGGACCAAATGAAGATTATAGCAAATATCCAAGAACTCTTGAGGCTGACTATGATTTGTGTGTTAAAAATGGTGTCGATGTCGTATTTTCTCCTTCACCTGAGGAAATGTATGGAAAAGGATTTATACTTTCAAATGATAACCTTACTTATGTTTGTCCACCATTTAATTATACCGACAAATTGTGTGGCAAATCTCGTGTAGGTCATTTTGATGGGGTTTGTACTGTTGTTAATAAACTCTTTAATATTGTACAGCCCAATTTCGCGTTTTTTGGTGAAAAAGACGCTCAACAATTAGTTATAATAAAGAAAATGGTTAATGATCTGAATATCCCTGTTGAAATTATTCCTTGTCCTATTGTTAGAGAACCTTCAGGATTAGCTCTTAGTTCCAGAAATAAATATCTTACTGAGGATGGAAAAAAACATGCGCTTGTTTTATCTAAAATCTTAAATAATATTAAGTCTTGTTATGATAAAGGAATTAATGATGTTAATCTTTTAAAAGAAACAGCATTTTCATTCCTGAATGATAGTGTTGAACTTGAGTATTTAGAAATTTTTAATTCTGAAACACTTGAACCGCAAGAAGTGGCGGATGATTCTTCTCGTGCTTTTATTGCTTGTAGAGTTGAAGGTGTTAGGTTAATCGACAATATAAAGTTAGGAGTTTAATTTTGAAAAAAATTTTAGCACTTGCAATTGGTATTACTAAATGTATTGAAAATTTATTTCAGTTTTTTGCTGTGATTGCTTTATTTTATTTGCTAATTTTTACTCTTTATACAATGTGTTCTCTTGCAAATTCTTCTGCATTTGATTTCTTTAGCTCGCAAGCTGAAATTATTATGAGCGTTGCTTCCTTTATTTGGGGGGGGACAAAGTCTGATTTGTTCTTTATAAAAGAATTCCTTACAGGTATTCTTTTGTTAGCGGCTATCTTTTTTATCTGTCAGTTTGTTAAGTTGAAACTAGTTAATCTTGGTAATTTTCTCAAAGAATCATTGGTTAATTGCTATAAGAGTGAAGAAAAATCTGTTAATGCCGAGTTGCATAGAAATATTGTAAGGATGAATAAAAAAATATCCTCCGCTGTTATTTATGTTGAAATAAAGAAAAAAGAGTCTGTTTTTACTGCGGTCGATTTAGATGAGCAGTATAAATTATTAAATAATTTTTTATACTCTAAAACTAATATTATTCCAGAAAAGCAGGATGGCGGGTTCATTTATAAATTCTCTAATGTTGAAAAAATTGATATGTATTTACCGTTCTTTTTTAAAGCGATTAATTCTACTGCTCCTATTGATTATTTGTTTATTTTTCAAATCATTGAAAATGATTTTGATAGTGCTATGTATGAAATTAACAAAATTAAAAATTCAGGAATTTATAATAAGATTTTAATGACTCCTGCTACTAATTTGCGTTATGAAAATATTGATAATAAATCTTATTCTACCGGAGTTGTTGGAAATTATGTCTTTGCAGGTGAATCTCATTCCGTTTATGAGCTAAAGGATAAGTTTTTTAGCTAATTATTAATTTTTGTAACAAAAAGTCAATTATTCAACATTTAAATACTTAATATATATAAGTTATATAATAAAGGTATATTATGGTCGTAATAAACACAGATGTATATCATTTACAGAATGTATTAAATCTTTCCAATATGCGAATGAGAGATTATGCAACATCTACTGTTGATGAAATTCTTGAAGCAGAGGCTGCTCAAGGGAATATTAATGCACTCAATTATGCCAGAAAATTGTATAATAATACAGATGAATTAATAGAGTTATTCAGGTTATTTGACCCTGAAAATAAATATAGAATTATATCGGAGATGGATTACCAGACAAGAGAGGCAATGTTACCATTATTGGAGCCTGAAGATATGGTAATTGGAATGCAATTCTTCACAAAAGATAAGCTTTTGACGTTATTAGAAGATATTGAGCCAGAGGAAATGGTTAATTTAATGCTAAATACGTTCGATTTGGAAGAAATAATGTTAATGATGCCGGAAGAGGAATTGCAGAATTTCTTTGCAAATAAAGAGGTAGAAAAGAAAGATGTTGCAAAGTATCTAAAAAGTTTACCGCCGGAATTAATGCAGCAGTTGATGGAATCTTTAACCGGTCAGCCTTCTTTTCAAGTTAATTCTACAGATGTAATAAACCAGATTACATCATTGGGTGATAGGGATTATGAGGCGGTTATGGCTAGTATTGATCCGTTTATATTAAGGCAGATAATTTTTTCAATGTCATCCGATGAACCTAAATATTTACAATTGTTTGATAATGAAGTTTATATAGATATGTTATCAACATTAATGAAACCGGATATTATTAAACCAATGGAAGTATTGGAGAAAGAAACATTAATGGATATGATTTCACAGTTGGATGAAAATTATCTTTCAATTGTTATGGTGCAAGTTGATACAAATTTATTTGCAGAGTATTTAATGAAAGATTGCCAGCCTTTATTAGAAGAGATTGTATCAAAGATGTAGAGTCTTTTTTATAAGTAAGAGTGCTTGATTTGCAAATTCTTCTTTCATTTTAACTCTCGGTAAATCTGCATTAAGTAAAATTTTTTCGATTAAGATATTGTCTTTATAAAATGTTGCAATGTAACAAAGACCGACAGGTTTGTCTATAGAGCCACCCCCAGGTCCGGCTATTCCTGTTGTTGCAACACAAATATCAGCATTTGTCAGTTCTTTTAACCCCAGAACCATTTCTTTAGCACACTCAGGACTTACTGCACCATTTGTTTCAAGAGTTTCATTACTTACTTTGAGTATTGAATGTTTTATTTCGTTTGCGTAAGTTACAACATTAAATTTTATATATGCAGAGCTTCCTGCTACATCTGTTAGTTTTGAACTTAATAGACCGCCTGTGCAGGATTCTGCAGTAGAGATTGTTAAGTCGTTTACTATTAAGTAATTTCCTATTTCTTCCTCTAGTGACATTAATAATTACTCCTTTGCATTATAACTTTTCCGTTTTTGTTATAGAACTTGTATTGGTTCCAGACTCCTTTGAATTCTCCGTCACCTTTAAAGATATATTGTGTATCTTTACTAGTAAAATAGCTTACACCTGCCAGAGTCCCGCTTCTTCTGTATTGTTCTGCATAATATGGAAAATTTGGGTACATACCTTTTATGTTATCGACATATCTTAAATTTCCAAGAGCATCATAGTAGTATATTGTCAGAGGATCATCTTTTTTTTGCAGTGCATACATATATAATGAACTCATACGTTTAAAATACATAGCTGAAATATTATATTCTTTATACTCTTTATATCCTGCGGCTGCTACCATATAATGCTTTTTATACTCTTTGTCTTTTAGGTAATCTTTGTATTTTGTTTTAAAATCATCAATTTTAATTTTTTTCTCAGGTAATGTTGCACCAAATATATTTTTTTGCATTTGAGATATATCTTCTTCTCGTTCTTCTTGAGTTAATTCGTCCCAGTTAAAAACTACACTCCCTTGAAATAAGAAGTCTTCTGCAAATGTTTGTGGAGTAAATAATATAAGTGAAAATAAAAATATTACAAATTTTTTCATAATTATTCCTTTTATTTTTCTATTTATTATATCATACAACTCTTTTGTATTATAATTTTTTTATGAGTTATTTAGATAATAAATTTGATGTAATAGTAGTTGGAGCAGGTCATGCCGGATGTGAGGCGGCGATTGCATCTGCTCGACTTGGTGCAAAGGTTTTATTTTTTAGTCTTAACCTTGATAATATAGCCCTAATGCCTTGTAATCCGGCAATAGGTGGTCCGGCTAAATCAACGCTTGTTAGAGAAATTGATGCACTTGGCGGAGTTATGGGTGAGGTTGCGGATGCAACGTATATTCAAATGAAGATTCTAAATTCTTCTAAGGGCCCGGCTGTTAGAGCTTTAAGAGCACAGTCTGATAAAAAAGAGTATATGCGTTATATGAGAAATATTATTGAGGGGACTGATAATATTTGGTTAAAGCAAGCAACAGTAACTGAGCTTATCGCTGAAGACGGTGTTATTAAAGGTGTAGTAGATGAGTTCGGTAATGAATATAGTGCGGGTGCTGTAATATTAACAACTGGAACATCGTTAAACGGAAAAATATATATCGGTTTAAAATCATACAATGCAGGACGATTGGGCGAAATGCCTGCTATAGGACTTTCTGACTCGCTTAAGAAATTGGGTTTTGTTGTTAAAAAGTTAAAAACAGGAACTCCTGCAAGAGTTGATAAGCGGACTATTGATTACTCTAAGATGACAATTCAACCGGGGGACGAAAAACTAACATTTTATTCATTTAAACCCAATAGACCGGTTAGACCCCAAGTCCCTTGTTATTTAACAAGAACTAATGAAGTTACGCATCAAATTATTAGAGAAAATTTAGATAAATCACCAATGTATCAAGGTTTAATTGAAGGGGTTGGTCCAAGATATTGTCCTTCTATTGAAGATAAGGTAAGACGTTTTGCATCTAATCCTTCTCACCATATTTTTATTGAGCCTGAAGGTTTAAATACTTATGAAATATATATACAGGGCTTTTCTACAAGTTTACCTGCTGATGTTCAGGTTAAGATGGTTAGATCGCTCCCTGGTTTAGAAAATGCACATATTATCAAGCCTGCATATGCTGTTGAGTACGATTACGTTCCTGCTGTTCAGACAACTCATTCTTTAATGTCAAAGCTTATTAAAGGATTGTTCTTTGCAGGTCAAATTAATGGTACTAGCGGCTACGAAGAAGCTGCGGCTCAAGGTTTGGTTGCAGGAATTAATGCTATTAAGTATCTTGATAATTCTGAGTTCGTTACATTTAGCAGAAGCTCATCATATATTGGAACTTTAATTGATGATTTGGTTACTAAGGATATTCAAGAGCCTTACAGAATGCTTACTTCAAGATCAGAATACAGATTATTATTAAGACAAGATAACGCTGATGCGAGACTTACACCTTTGGGACACAAAGTTGGGTTAATTGATGATGTTCAATTTAATATCTTTAAAGAAAAGCAAAATTCAATTCAAAATGAAATCCTAAGATTAAATCAAACAAAAATATCTGCAACTGATGAAGTAAATGCTATTTTATCAAGATATGGTGAATCTATTGATAGAGGAATAAAACTTGCAGAATTGCTAAAACGTCCTAATATTAATTATTCTATACTTAGAGAGTTGGATAAAGAAACAGAGACACTAAATTTATCTGAAGATATAACCGGTGAAGCTGAAATATTAATAAAATATGACGGGTATTTGAAGCGTCAAGAAGCACAATTAGAAACGACAGGTCAGTTAGAAAAATATAGAATTCCTTCTAATTTTGATTATTCAAAGATAAAAAGTATTTCATCTGAAAGCCGAGAGAAATTAGAAAAAATAAGACCTGTAGATTTAGCCCAAGCATCAAGAATTGGAGGCGTTAAGCCTGCTGATATCTCTGTTTTAATGGTTATTTTAGGAAAGTAGTTTGCGGTTATGGATTTAGGTCAGGTTATTACTGTAGAAGTTGTGAAGTTAAATAGCGAAGGTCTTGGTCTTGCTAAATTTAATGACTTTGTAATTTTCATAAAGGATGCTTGTCCTAAAGATGTTTTAAAATGTAAAATTACTAATTTAAAGAAAAATTATGCAAACGCGGAAATCGTTGAAATTATTTCTCCTTCTGAATTTAGAGTAATACCTAGATGCAAGCTGCAAAAAGTTTGCGGCGGTTGTTCACTTCAGCATATTAATTATGACGAGCAGTTGAAGCTTAAAAAAGTTATGGTTGAGGATACCTTATATTCTATATTAAAAGAAAAAGTAGAAATTAATGTCCCAATCTCATCAGGTGATAACTACAATTATAGGTATAAAATTCAGTATCCTGTTCGTTCAAAAAAAGGACAAACACGAGTTTTGGCAGGATATTTTAAGCCTGCATCGCATGAGTTGGTGAATATTAAGTATTGTCCTATTCAACCATCAGTTTGTGATGATATTATTGAATGTATTAAATCAGAAGCAGAAGATCTTTCTATATCGGGATATGAAGAGCAATCTCATTGCGGAATTCTAAGGCAAATCTTACTTAGGGTTTCAGAATTTAATGATGATATTTTGCTTCTACTTGTTCTTAATTCAGCTTATCCACTAGAGGATATTTATAAAACAAAAATTGAAGCTCTTTCAAGTTCGTTGATGTCTAAATTCCCGCAAATAAAAGGTGTTTCTGTTAATTTTAATAATTCAAAGACTAACGTAATTTTAGGTGAGAAAAATCAGCTTATTATGGGGCAGAATTATATTATTGAAAAACTTTGTGATAAAGAGTTTAAAATAAGCGGTGAAACTTTTTTCCAAGTAAATCCCAAGTGTGCTGATTTGATGTTTAGGTATATAAAAGATTATATTCAATCAAATTTTTCTATGCCGACTCTGTTTGATGCGTATGCCGGAATTGCAGCTTTTGGGATTGTTCTTTCGGATATCTGTTCATCGGTTACAAGTGTTGAGCTTAATAAAAATTCTGTTTTAAAAGCACAGGAAACAATTAATATGTATGACATAAAAAATGTTGAGGTCATTGCTTCCGATACGCTAAAATATATTGATAAATGTAATAAAACATTTGATATAACAATTCTTGATCCGCCAAGGAAGGGGTGTGATGAGGCGTTTTTATCTAAAGTATTAAAGTTGACTAATAAAACAATTATATACGTAAGCTGTAATCCGAAGTCTTTGGCTCGTGATTTGAGATATTTGTTAAATAATGGTGCTAAGTTGATTTCTATTCAGCCTTTTGATATGTTTCCAAATACTCCGCATATCGAAAACGTGGCACTTATTTCTGTATAAAAACGATTGCTTTGTATGGTTTTATATTATATTTTGTAAAATTTTTATTGGCTGATATTAATTTGTTTTATTTGTGGTACGGTATATTCGGTATTATATTGTATATGATATAGGGGAATATGTTATAATTTTTTATTATTAATAATCAAACTTATTATAGGTCTATGTATAACTGTCTGTAAAAATGGTGCCTTTGATAGTCACCATTTTATTTATAAGGAGTATATATGAGAATACAAAAAAATAATATCAGTGCAAATCAACAAAGTGTAAAAACTCAAAAACAAAATTTTACTGCTGGTTCAATAACATGTTTAGTAAAGTGTAAAAATGCATTATTTCAAGATAAAAAATAAAAGTGGAAAATGTTTTTTCAAATGTAGAAAAAACGATATAGAAGATAAAAAATGAAATGAAAGCAAATGATTACAGCAATTTTATCAGCTCAAACTCCCTCAAATATGTCTATTTATAGACATAATAAAAATGTAGTAAGAAAAAACAATAATTGCGTAAATGATAATTCAAAAGATAATACTGTTAAAATATTTTCTCAAATATTGCAAGCTTATTCAGGTATAAATTTTACATGGCGAGGAAAAACAAATTATCTTTGGATGCAAACAATAACAGGGTATATAACGTTAGTTATAGCTACAGGTTTGGACTTAAAAAATCTGTAACAATAGAGTAGAATTGCATGACTCAGACTTATCAAGCTCTCAATTTAGCAGTGTACAAGTAAAACAAGGTTATTTTTTACATTCTAATTTTCAAAGAACATCTATCAAAGAGCTAACATCTCTGGTTCGGATTTTGAAGTCACATATTTGTATTGTGCAAAACTTACAGGTGGAAATTTAAAAAGTGCAGATTTAAGCTGGTAAAATATGTAAACTTTTGTAAATAATTTAGCTCTTTTATTAAAGATTATAGAATTTTTGCCGATAACAGTAGTACAAGGGAAAACGATAAAGGAGCTAAAATGGGTTTAGCATGTTCACAAGTTAGATTGTTGACGCTTATTAGCAGAAAATCTGATAATGAGCTTGAAACAATGCTAATTTCTAACAAGAAATTAGCCCTTTCTCGTGAAC
>CALURS010000015.1 GCA_944323215.1 Candidatus Gastranaerophilales bacterium
ATCATTTTTCCCGTCTTCTGCTATATACCCTGTTTTTTCAGAATAGGCCGCTTGGGGAACTTCTTCGGAGCCTAATGCGGTACTTACTTCAATTTTATCTCCTATCTCCGCACGCAATTGATAGGCTTCTTGTAACTTCTCATTTATAATCTTTGCTTGCTCATCTATTGTTGTTGTCTTTGTACCGGAAAAACTACTTCCTTGTACTCCGCCTGTAAAACTTGGGGTAACATAATTAGGATAACCCATAAACATTGGATTGTATGCACTCATCCCTTGGGCATAATTCTGCATTAACATATAATTCATTGGAGTCATTAGTCCGTATGGATTGTTTACATTAAAGCTCATATTTCTCCTTTTTAACCCTATACCATTAAAAAGAAATTTCATGTCTAAAAATTGACTAATTGTTAAGTTTTGTTAATCTAAAAATTATAAAAAACACACTCACCCCAAATACAAGCAGTGAAACGATTGCAGGGAATGGAAGATTGAAAAAATATAAATTTGAATCAACTCTTATTAACTCTATAAAGAACCTCAAAGCTGAATATAACGCCAAATACACAAGTGTAACTAGCCCATGCTTCCTATTTTTTAAACGTTTTACCATAATTAACAAAAGCATGCCCAATAAGAAATCCAGCATGCTTTCATACAAAAATGCAGGATGGAAATACTCATACTCCTTAAGCAGTACAGGGCGCGATACGTAGGGAATATACAATTTTATAAAACCGTCATATGGCAGCCCAAAAGCTTCATTATTAAAAAAATTGCCCCACCTTCCGATTGCCTGTCCAAAAGATAACCCAACTACTGCATAATCGCTTAATGAAAGCAAATTTAATTTCCTATATTTTGCATACAACAAAAGCGCTACAAAACCGCCTAATATTGCTCCGTGTATTGATAATCCTCCTGTCCGAAGATTAAGAATACTTAATGGTAAATAAATATATTCTTTAAAATTAACCAAACAATACCAAAATCTTGCCCCGATTAACCCTGAAACTACAAGCAAAGGCGCTAAATCTATAAAAATATCACGTTCGCTTTTTTCCAAATTGTTTGATAAATTGTTTGCAATTAATATTCCTACAAAAATTGCCAGTGCCATAACTATTCCATAAAAATATATATGGAACGTACCCACTGAAAAACAAACACTGCCTGGTGATATTAACACCAGCCCATCCATGGTTAATTAATCCTCGCCCTCAGGAGTTTTGTCCGATTTCTCTGTTTTTGCAGGTAACTGCTTTTGAAGCTCGGACAACTTATTTTGAACTGTTGTTAATTGACTTTCGGCTGAGTTCTTTGAATCAGCTGAAATATCTGTAAATGTTAAATATTTTTCTAATGATTTTATTGAATCAGAATATAATTCGGCAGCCTCTTGTTTATCTTCAACAGATATTTCTTTTTTTGCTCCCTCTTGTCCGTTTTGAACTACTGGCTGTTCGTCCGCATCATCTTCATCTATATCTTCATTTTTACCTTCCAGAATATCTTCTGCAGCATTATATTGCGCAACTGCTAATGAATAATAGATATCTGATTGTTCCGGCTTTATACTTGATGCCGTATTTAAAACTTCTACAGCTTTTTCATATTTCTCTGCATTTATATATGCTACACCCAAATTATAATTTGTTTCAAATATTGTAGGATCTATATCCAAACTTGCTTCTAACCTGCCTATTGCTGAATCATAATCTCCTTTTGACAAGTATTCAGCTGCTTTATTATTTAATTCTTGAACCGCAAAATTGTTTATGCATGCTGTTGACATTATTGCCGCAAACAAAACTGTTACTATTAACAACGCATTCTTCATATTTCTGTAAATCCTCAAATCAAACTTTTTGTCTATTTTAATACAAGCACTCTCTTTTGGCAAGCTCTTAACACTTTTGTTCTATTGCACTTTATACAAGCGTTTCAAGTCTCTAATTTTCTCTATGGACGCTTCTACACTATATTTTAACTCGCTATCCTCTTTTATTTGCTTTACCAATTCGTTTATTAACAAATAGGTTGCTTCATTACTATCCCTGTATAATAATATATTTACCCCTGCTTTTATTGCTTTTAGTGAGGCTTCAAATGTTGTCAGCCCTGATAATCCGCCCATATTCATATCATCAGAGATTATAACACCGCTAAAACCTAAATTATTTCTTAAATAATCGATTGCTTTTGAACTTAAAGAGGTTGCTATTCCATATTCTCCAAAGCACTTGCAATTAAGATGCCCTATCATTACCATGAATACACCGTCTTCAACTGCCGCTTTAAATGGCAAAAGATGAATTCTTTCCATTTCGTCTAATGATAAGTCTATTTTAGGTAATTCCTTATGACTGTCTGCTTGAGCATCCCCATGCCCAGGATAGTGCTTTACGCAAGAAATTATTCCGTGCTGCTTATACACTTCATTTACAACCCGCATTCCTATTATTACATCTTTAGGAGTATCACTAAATGCTCTTTCTCCTATTATCGGATTTAATGGATTTGTATTAACATCAATTACAGGAGCAAAATTTAGATTTATTCCAAAATTAACCAACTCAATAGCCAATTCGTTAGTCTGTGATTTTAAATACTCTATCCCCTTTTCATAAGCATACTTTGCCGATAATCTTTTAGGGTATATATTTTCTGTACGCTCTACACGTCCACCTTCCTGATCTATACTTAAAAATGGAGGAATTTTGGAAATCCGCTTTATCTCTGAGATTTTATCTTTAATCTCTGACTCTGATAAAATATCTTTTGAAAAAAATATTACCCCGCCTAGCCCTTTTGTTAAAAGTTCCGATAAATACTCTCCCGTTCCGGTTATAAATATTTGATATATATCTTCTTCTCTCATAACTATATAGTATATTTAACCACTTTTAAAAAATCAATTTTTTTATAAAATTCTCTAAATAATCATATATTTAATTGAGGATTTTTTTAATTGTTTGATGTAATAATTAATTATGTAACGTCAGTTTTGGGTGAGTATATGAAAAAGTTTATAATATTAACATTAATTGGAGTAGTGTTTGCATCAATTTTTGCAATCGATGCTCAAGCAGCAAGAAAAAGTAAAGCTAAGTCAAAAATTTCTAAAGAATTTCTTGAACAAACAGAAACAGAAATCGATAGACTAACAACAAAAATCTATGGCAGAGCTTTGCTCTCACCACAAGATAATGAAAGTCTTATCACTATTAAAATAAAATTGGATAATCAGATGATTCAAGGCAGCGCGCCGGAACTTGCGCCTTTATATTATAAAACCGGAAATATTCTTAAAATGAGAAACCTCAATAAAGATGCAATAGAATGTTATCAAACAGTATTAGAAAATTTTGCAGGCACGGCTTTTGCACCAAAAGCAAAATCAGCACTCCAAGAAATGGGTGTAGAAGTCAAAGAACCTCAAAATATTGATGAGAACCTCTCTGACAAAATTCAATAGTAATCCGTATAATACAAAATCCCCCTGCTTAACTATAATAAAATCAACTATTTAGAGGAGTCTAAATTCCCTAGCCGGCTAGTAGTCATTTATTAAAAATAATTTTACATTATTATTGTAAGAAACAGGGAGAATTTAATGAATCTTAAAGTCAGCGACTACATGAGCCCAGGCTTGGCTGAGTCAGAAATAACAGTCTATCCGCAAAACGATATTGTCGAAATTGCTAATATTATGTTTGATACAAATACTAAACTTGTTAAAGTAGCCCTTAGCCCTTGGAATAAAAAATGTATTGGTTTTTTAGATTTTAACAAAATTAAAGAATTTGCCATTCAATAGAATTAAGCACCTAGAAACCTTACAGGATAAGGATAAAAGTTTAAATTTTATGTAAATTTTTGTAAAAAATTCTAATAAAAATAACAAAATAATATATTTAGAGGTTTTAAAACAATATCAAAAAGGTATAAACTAAAATCAGAGGATATTCAAACGGGTTTATACTAAATTGTGAGGTTGTTTTTATATGGTAGATAATAGGTCAGCAGGATTTTTCGGCATCGGAGGCGCATTTAATTTTAAAAGTGGCGACATATCCGGAACTGCGGCTAAAACTAATGATGAAAAATATGGTCCGGGCACTGAATACGGTGTTATCAACAACGGAGAAGGCGAAGAAGAACAAAATTTACAAGAGCCCTACGTCGATCGTAGTGCTCAACTTAAAGCAACACTTAATTCTCTCGCTATGATGAATGTTGCGGCTGTTATTAATTCTAAAAAACCTAAAAAAAATGATAAAATGAATTTCAAAGAGCTGGAAGACGAAACAGAAAAAATTATTGAAGAAAATTCTAAACAAAACCATTCAAACAACAATAATTCAAAAGATGAAGAATTACTTGAAGATAATGAACAAGATATTGATTTATTTCCTCAAGATGATGAAAATGATTTAGAAGATGAAGAAATTTAAACTAACCAGTTTCTACTAAACTTCTAAGCTTTGTTAAAAATTTTTACATAACTGTGAAAACCTAAATTGTTTATATTAAAATGACAATCGGAGGTTTTCTTTGTATGAGAAAAAAATTAATCACACTAGCTTTATTAACCAGTCTGGCTCTATGGAATACAAGTATTCCGGCATCAGCCATCAGAATAGCAAATAATTCTCAATCTGCAAAACAAGAAACTTCTCAACTACAAAATGATGACTGGCTCAGCGCTGCGCCTCAAATGATTACAAAAAAAACAGAAAAAGAACTAAAAGCTGCCATTACTAAAGTTTATGGTGTAGAGCAGTCTGATGAAATATATCATAAAATTTTGCAACTTGCATCAAATGCCAGAGCAAAAAGGTCAAAAGAACTTAAAATTCAGGATAAAACAAGAGCTTCAGATTGGTATAAAGATGAAATTATCTATATGTTTTATACTGACAGGTTTGGAGTAACCTCACCTGATAAGCCAAATCAATTCAAAGACACAGAAAAAATGCTTGATTATTTAGAAGATTTAGGTGTAACAACATTATATATTTTACCTTTTGCAGAATCTCCGATGTCAGATGCAGGATTTGACATCAATGATCCCGATAATGTCAGAGAAGACTTGGGAGGTATGAAACAATTTGAAGACTTCGTTAAAACCGCTAAGTCAAAAGGTTTCAAGATAAAAGCTGATTTAATATATAACCATTTTTCTGATAAACACGAATGGTTTCAACAAGCACTTAAAGGGGATTTGGATAAAATAAATTACTTCGTCGTAAAAGAAGAAATGCCTGCATATAAAAAATATAATGATGAAAAAAAAGGTGTTATTGTTGAGTACACAGAAGCCAACGGTAAAATTTCAAAACGCAGACTCATTTTCCCTGATACAACAGAAAATCATTACAGAAAAGTCAAAATAAAAGGTAAAGATTATTACTTTTATCATACATTTTACCCATTCCAGCTAGATATTAACTGGTATAATCCTGAGGTTTTATACTACTGTCTTGAAACATTAAGTAATTGGGCAAATCGTGGAGTAGATATATTTAGAATGGATGCTGTACCGTATTTTATAAAAGAAGACGGAACTGATGCTGAAAATAATCCACTAACCCACCAAATAGTAAAGATACTAAGTATTTATTTGCAAATAACTGCACCAAGCTCTGTAATGATAGCAGAGGCGTGTCAAACCCCTAAAGATATTCTTCCATATTTTGGAACAGAGAGGAAAACAACTGCCTTTGTTGATGATTCTCAACTTGATTTTAAACGTTCAGATGAATTTCAATTAGCATACCATTTTCCTTATATGCCTGCTCTCTGGGCAACAATTATAACAGAAGACAGCAAACATTTTGTTGAAGCTAATAAAAACACTCCACAAATTCCACAGTCTTGTTCTTGGGCAATATTTCTAAGACTGCATGATGAACTAACCTTAGAAATGATTGCTCCCGAAACTCGTGAAATAATTTATAATTCTCTTGTAAGGAAAGGAGCCGGATTTAGAGAAGGACTTGGTGTAAGTGGCAGAATGGCTGATTTCTTAGACTATAATCCTGATAGAATCTCTATGGCTTTTTCTTTATTATTATCACTTCCCGGAACTCCTGTAATATATTATGGCGATGAAGTCGGGGCTAAAAATGATTTGGAATTTGCGCAAGAATTTGCTAAACAAAGAGAATATATTCAAAAGAAAAATAAAATTAAACTGCTTAGCTATTTTGACAGCAGAGACATTCATAGAGGAACAATCCCCCAAAAATTGTTCTATGGCTCACTCAAAAATTGGTACACTCAAAATAGCAAAATATATAATAATGTAAAATCTATGATTGCTATAAGAACTCAACTTCCGGCGCTGAGCAGAGGAGCTTTCTCGCTACTTAAGACCAAAAACAAAGAAATTTTTGCTTATACAAGAATCGACAAAACTCATAAAATCCTTGTCGTAAATAATCTCTCCAACAAAAAAATTATTTCAGAAATTGATTTACCGGTAAACGCGGTAATTAAAAAAGGACGAAAAACTATTTTATTCAAAGATTTGCTTAACAATCGAAGATACAGAGCAGATGTAAGTATAACAAACCGAAAAATATATATACCGCTTCAACCATATGAATTCTTATGGTTGGAAGCAGATGATGAAGTTTTGTAAAGCATTATAAAAAATTAAGCAATTATTATTTTTACGTGTTTTGTGATAAATACAAAACAATATAAAAGGAGAATAATATGAAAATACAAAGTATTAAAGGCTATGCTAAAAATTTTGCAGAAAAAATTAATACAATAAAATACGAAAAGCACCAAAAAGAAATAGAAAATTTGGTAAGAATACATCCAGAGAAAGCTGCCGAAACTGATGCCTTTAAACAAATATACGGAGCAAGAGAAGTTTTAGCAAACTATGCCAAAGCTAATGGTATTCAAATGTCCTTTATTGCATCCTCTCCAAAAGGAAAAGCCGAAAACATTATCGTTAATGTATATGATAAAAATGTTACACCACTAAATCAAAAGGTTAGTTTGGACACCTCCATTATTTACCCGAAAGAGAAATCAAAAAAGAGAATGCTAGAAAATAAAGAGACCGGGCTAAATTACATTGTAGAAATGAAAAGTGGAACAGAAGATACCTTTTTAAGGCATATCTATCGAACAGTTGAAGAATTAACAAATCAGATAAAAAGCCGGTAATAAAAGCCGGCTTTTTAATTTATGTTATAATTGAAACGAGAAAAGAGAAATAAAATGCTAGCGAATTATCATGCACATACCTCATTTAGCGATGATTGCTCAATGTTAATGGAGGATTGTTTAAAATCAGCTATTAGCAAAGGACTTGAGGAAATTTGTTTTACAGAGCATATTGATATTGGAGTATACAGTATGCACGATTGCGACTGCAAATCATACTACGCTGAGTATAAAAGGTTAAAAAATATATACGGGAGTAAAATAAATATTAAGTTTGGAATGGAATTTGGGATGCAATCTCACACTATCAAGCAATATGAAAGAATATTTAAAGAATACCCTTTTGACTTCATAATATTATCAATGCACCAAATAAACAATTTAGAATTCTGGTCACAATCATTTCAAAGAGGTAAAAGCCAAAAACAATACATTGAAGAATATTATGATGAATTATATAAAATAGTTACAAATTATAATAATTACAGTGTATTAGGGCACATGGACGTAATAAGAAGATATGACAAAAACGGAGCATACCCCTTTGAATTAGTCAAAGATAAAATTGAAGCAATATTGAAAATAGTAATACAATCAGGGAAAGGAATTGAAGTAAATACATCTTGTTACAGATATAATATAGGCGACTTAACCCCGTCACTAAATATAATCAAACTGTATAAATCACTAGGTGGTGAAATAATAACCATAGGAGCAGATTCTCATCATCCTGAACACGTTTGCTACAAAATCAAAGAAACAGAGGAACTGTTAAAAGAACTCGGATTTAATTATATCTGCACATTTGACAAAATGATACCTCAATTTCATAAAATATAAAAAAGACCGATTTTAAATAAAATCGGTCTTTTTTATATCATAACTAAATTTATAATTTATATTGGAATCCGCCCATAAATCCGATACCTGTTCTGCCACCATTACGTATAGTGAATTGACAGAAACCTGATAATCTTTCTTTGAAGCTCTTAACAACACCTAAGCCATATTCAAAGTACGGGTGTTTCATTCTTACATCATCCAATGTGACTTTACCTGCTGACCCGTCAACGCCGCCCATAATGTTGAATACCATTTGAGCCGTCCCATAAATACTAAAGGTCTTTTTATTCCAAATCAAGTTAACCCCGGGAGCAACGTTAATACCGTTAAGATAACCTGAATTCATACTCAAATTACCACCAAATGCGGAATTATAGCTTTGATTACCAAAAATATTATAAGAAACCAAAGCAGTAGGTTGTAAGATAAAATCTTTTGGTAAGTGGATATTATAAGCAGATTTAGAAGCTACACCAGCAAACCAGTTACCTGTTGTATCAGAACCTGAACCATAACCCATATTTCTAACATTCATCTCATTAGAATAACCACCGCCATAAGCTAATAATGAAGTAAAGAAGTTACCTTTATATGCTGTTGCCATAGCACCAATTTGACCACCGTTTTGGTACATACTTACAAAGTCATAATTTTGGTGTCCGCCATTATATGCCATATAAGCAGTTGGTATTAACTTCCAACCATCTTTTAACTTAACTACCGGTAAGTCTGCACCGATTACTGCACCATAAGCAGTATTATCAACATGCAAACCTTTTGTCATAGAAATATTTTCTATGTTTCCATAAGCCTTAAACCAAATACCGCCATCTTTTTTACTATATTGATACGGAGCAAATAAAGGATTTGAAGCGGCAAATCTATTTACCACCTCATCATCATTAGGTCCCAATTGACCTGAAATAATTGCTGCATGATCAAATATTATATTATTAAATGCAAGTTGGTTAGCGTATTGTGCAACTGTTGCAACTTGTGCTCTATACATTTGAGGGTTAATATGTTGTAAAGAACCTGTAATTGCACTACCGCCATTTGCACCAGCAGTCACTAAATATTGACCAATTGCCGTATTAGCAATAAATTGGCTTTCTCCAAGATTTGCAACACCAGTACCTCCTTGAGAGATTAAGCTTGAACCATCGAGGTTAAATGTATAATCATCAGGAGAAGTTATAAAATTAATACCTGAAATAATAATGCTGCTATCACCATTGTTAGTAAAATTATTAGTTATAATTTGATCCATTGCATCATTACTTCTTGGATCATAATCAAAACTCATATTAATATCACCGTTAAGAACAGTATTTTCTGTAACAATGGAATTAATACCGCCATCTGACATATTAATAGTCGGAACAGCACCACCAGAAGCCGATTGCCCGATTGTAACAGTATTATTAACGGTCATATTAGTAAAGTTATTTAGTACACCGTCATTCAATATTAAATTATCAACGCTTGTTGTTGTTCCGTTCAATGTTAATGCAGAGTTTTGACCTGAAATATTAACATCACCAGTACTTGTTAAATCACCATTTATCACAGCACTTGAACCATTCTGAATATTAAAGTTATCAGATAAATTCGTATTACCTAGTACTGTTAATTGCGATTGGTTATCTAAATCAAGGACTCCGGCTGAAGTTAAATCACCAAGCACGTTTAATTTTGAATCATCAACTGTAACCGCACCACCTGCATTTAATAATCCATCTACATCTAAAGAACCGTTTGTAACACTAACGTTTCCTTGTCCATTTGCAGCGTTTACTATTGTATCTGAGGAAATATGCATAGTTGCATTTTCAACTTTTATATTATTAAAATCAAGTGCACCTTCTTCAACAAAGGCTAAATCAAGGCTTCCGCCTGTTGCACTAATTGAGCCGTGATAATCCTGCATTGTAGAGTTTATTACCAGTGCCCCGTCACCAGTTTTATTCAAACTTGCCGTCTTATCATCAGATGAGATAATCGGGTTGTAATCAATATCTGTTGTTTTGTTATCAAAATTAAGAACTGAATTAACTCCAACGCTGATTGCCGAATCCTGTTGAATATATGCATTATCTTTATATGTTAAAGAAGTGCCATCCTCCAAGATAATATTCCCGGCCTCTATACCTGAGCCATTGCCAAGCGTTAAATGAGTTACACCGGTATCGGCCGTCAAACCAAGAGTGAAGGTATTGTCATCTTTGGAATCAATAATTGTATTATTAAACAAGCCTAACCCTGCATCTGTTATTTGAATTGATTGTTCTGTACCATCAGGATTAACATAAGTCAAATTACCATCATTAATAATACCTTCGGAAATTATTGTCTTACCTTCGAAGGTCTCAACACCTTCATAGCCCTTAATCGGATTATAAATATTCACTGTACCATAAGTACCAGCATCAGTTTCTACATTAAGCTCTCCACTTAAGACAGCCCCATCCTGAAGATTAACAACACCACCATTAACAGTTGTTGCAGTAAGGATTGCACCCTGTTGAGCAGTTAGAGACCCACCGCTTATTAAATTTGTTCCGTTAAAGAATTTTGAACCCTCAGTTAAAACTACATTTCCCATATTTTGGGTATAACTACCTTTAAATTCACTGTTATCAGAATAAATAGTTATTGTACCAACACCATTATGAACTTCGGTTGTGCCATCCGATTGTTGAACTTTATCAATAATTTCATCAACCAAAACAGAACCAGTACCGGAAATTTCATTTTTAGCATCAATTATAAGATTGCTTCCCTTATTTGGTGAAAGTTTTAATGTAGCAGCATCAACAACTTTCAATCCATTACTTGTCTTAGCATTATTACTCAAAGTTAATGTAACATCTTTTAAGCCATCTCCTATAGTAAGTATTGCATCTGGATTTTTACCAGAGATATCAGCATCTTTTATAATTATATTTTGAGTTAACACATTGCCTGTTACTTCTACATCAGTACCATCCATAACAAAATTACTGTTCGCAGCAATTGCGACATGCCCGCCGCCAACACCAATTCCGTTTCCATCCATTGTAACAGTATCTGATTGCTGAGCAAAAGTAACATTTACATCATCCGTTACCCTAATAACATCACCGCTCGCAATACCACCGGTACCTTCGAAAACAAGATTTCCGGAAGCAATATCTAAAATTCCATCAACATTAAGTGCATCTATAATTGCATCATCACCGATTGTAAGAGTTGAACTCTCAGATTGCGTATAACCACCGACAGCTAATAAAGAATTATCTCCGGAAACAGTAATACTACCATTATTATTTAATGTTCCCTTATCCGTCAATGAGCCGTTAATAACAACATTAGCAGCATTGGAGATTTCCGTTCCGCCGTTGTTAACATTAACAGTACTACCGGAAACAATAGTTGCACCATTATTTAGTGTAAAACTGCCACCATCAATATCGCTTGTACCGCCAAAGAACTTTGAATTAACTTCAGTGCTACCGCTTTTTTGAGTATAAGTTCCTGCAAATCCGCTATTAACAGAGCCTGATTCTAAAACTAAATTCGATTGATTTGTAATAGTCGAACCGCTAACACCAGCAATACCGCTACCTATTGATACTTCATTTGTTCCTGTGCCTATAATTCCAATAGCAGTTGTTGCTGAACCAAGATATATATCATTTGCTGCTTTGTCACTTCCCATAGTATTATTCGAGAATGAAATATTACCATTGGTTGTATCTAAAGCTAAATTCCCTTCTGCATATATTGCACCGCCTTGACCACCGGATGTATTTCCGGAAAAGGAACCACCCTCGATTACACTATTTGCAGCGTTAGAGAAAATCGCCCCACCATTTCCTGTTGCGTTATTACCAGTAAAGGTAGCATCTGTTACAGTCATATCAGATGTGTTATAAATAGCTCCACCATCTTGCTTAGCAGAGTTATTATTAAATAATACACCATTATCAACAGTTAAAGTTCCGTTATTATATATTGCACCACCATTTGTACCCGCAATATTTCCGTCAAATTGAGCAGCCGTACCATCAACTGTAGTATTAACATTTACTGTAGCATCTACCATATTATAGATAGCACCGCCATTACCGTTTTTAGCTTCATTACCAGTAAATATTGCAGCACCTGTGTTTACAACAGCCTTATCTTCTGAACCGGTACCAAAACCATTATAAATAGCACCACCATCAACAGCAGCAGAGTTAGAAGTAAATTCAACTCCATCTTCTAGGTTTACAATCATATTTTTACCAAGACCGGCAAAATTATATATTGCACCTCCTGAGCCACTTGTTGACTTATTACCATCAAATGTTGTACCGGAACCTATCGTGAGAGTTGTTGCTTGATAAGCACTACCAGTCATGATTGCTCCGCCATCACCCACACTGGTGTTATTTCTAAATACAACATCATCTTCAATTGTGGTATTGGTTCCACCAAAATATATAGCTCCGGCACAATTAGAACTGTTATTTACAAATTGGGTACCTTCGCCAATTGTCATTGTATTATTGGCTCCAGCATTCATATTTTCGTTATAAATTGCACCACCATAAGCATTACTTGTACTGGAGTCTAATTTTCCGTTTCCTTCAAAATATGAACCGGCTTGAATATCTACATTACTACTAATAGCTGTTATTGCACCACCATGGGACTCAGTTTTATTGTTAATAAATTTGCTACTTTCTTCTACTACCAATGAACCATTGTTGTTTGTATAAACAACGCCACCGCCATACCATTGTTCATTTGATTGATTGTTTTCAAAAGTACCTGATAACTCAACAGTTCCACCAACAGCATTATCAACAACACCGCCTGAAGCACCTGATACAATGCCACTGGCACCATTTACGGTTACAGCCTCAGCTTTATCTGATACCGTTATGTGACTTGTTGCAGGAGCTGCAAGAACCGCACTATTTAAAGAGCAAAACGATATCACTAACAAGGATGCTAAAACTCGTTTCATACTATTGTTTGTCATTCGATATATTCTCCACTACTCAAAACCCACATTTTGATAATTATAATTTTACTATAAACTATAATTTTTTGTCTACATATAAAGATATTTTATTTTTATATATTTTTTCAATTTCTAAAATCCGCTTTCTCATTTATTTTATGAATTGTAGTTTTGTAAAGATTTTATTTTTTTCTTAACATTTTAGCAAAATTTTTCTTTTAGCATATTATAAATTTATTGGAGAACAACTATGAAAATTTATTCTATATCACATAATAACAATATAAATTATAAAGGTTTCCAAAATCTTTCAGTACCACAACTTGCTAAAAATAATTATAAAAATTTTAATCAAAAAGATATCATAAATAAAATAACTAAAATTGGAGAACAAAAGCAGAAAGCGACTTATCAAATAACTCCATCAAAAAATCAAACTACAGAAAATCTAAAAGGACTTATAGAAATCGCCCTTAATAAATCCAAAAATTTGATTGAGAGAATCCGAGTTTTTGCTAAAGAAACACCTGAGCTTTGCTTAACTGATATTGAATACACTTATAATAAAAAGGGGCAAATTATTAGGGTAAACAAAAAAACTGTTACACCAAACAAGACAAATCACATAAAATCAAATCTCAAATATGAAGAAAACGCTGTGATTATAGATAAAGATATTAATGACGGAACAAAGAAAACAAGAACAATTATTTCAAATCGAGATAACAAAAATTTTATATTAAAATCAACCAAAAACTACAAAGATAAAACAACTGAAAAACTTTTATACAAAGAAAATGAAGCTTTGGAGTATACAATACGTCATAAAAATAATATAAAAAAGGAATATTCTGCATATGGTGAACCAAATACCGGAGAATTAATTTTTTCTAAAAATACCTTCAACAGAATGAATGAAGGGGAATACACCGAGCTTCAAGGCAACGGAACTTATATTCGTCAAATTTTATTTGATGATGGAACCACAACAATAAGAGAATGTAAAACAAAGCCTACTGATAGTTTTCAACGTCAAAAAATAGATATAATTACTCCGGAGCAAGAAATTTTGTCTATACTGGAAGAATATGGAGTTAAGTAACCTAAACAACAACATTACTATCGAGCATACTGCTTAATTTCTTTTCCCACGCATAAGCTGTTGATATACTTGTCTCTAAAGTCCTTTGAGGTTGCCATCCAAGAATCGATTTGATTTTGTCTGCATTAGCATACAATTTTGCAGGATCACCCGAACGTCTGGGAGCTATTTGATGAGGAATTTCTTTTCCCACAACCTTCTCACAAACTTCAAAAACGTGCTTTACGCTATCACCTTTTTCTGTTCCTACATTAAATACATCTGAACAATTTTCCTTATTCAAATACAAATACGCCAGCCGATGGGCTTCAGCCAAATCTTCTACATTAACATAATCTCTAATACAAGTACCATCAACCGTTGCATAATCATTTCCATAAATATTAAATGTACTGTTATCCTCTTTTAAAGCTGCTTTTAATATTACAGGGATAACATGCGTCTCTACATTATGCCATTCCCCAATTTTTGAGTCTTTATCGGCTCCGGCTACATTAAAATATCTTAATTTGATTGACTTTAATCCATATGCCCTATCATAATCCGACATTATATTTTCGATCATCAATTTAGTCATTCCGTATGTATTTATCGGATTCTGCGGATGTTCCTCATCAATCGGAGTATACTCAGGCTCACCATAAGTTGCACAAGTAGAGGAAAAAACAATCTTTTTACACTTATTATCAAGCATTGTATTTAATAAATTCAGAGTACCTACAACATTATTATTATAATACTTTCTTGGCTCTGTAACACTTTCCGCAACAAGCGAATATGCTGCAAAATGAATTACTGCATCTATTTTATTATTTGAAAATAAATTTTCTAAATCACTAATGTTTCGCAAATCACCTTGAACAAACTTAACGCTAGAGGAAACCTTCTGTAGCTCTTTAACCGTTTCTATATGACCTGTTTCAAGATTATCAAATATAACAATATCTTTTATACCGTTTTTTAAGAAATTAAGAACAGTGTGGCTTCCAATATATCCTGCTCCTCCAGTAATAAGTATCATATTAAAACTCCTCTGTTTGTTCTATGATTATATAATCCCACAATTTTAATACAAAGTAAATAAAAATATTAAATTTCGTGCTAAAATAATCACAATTGGAGAGAAATATGTATACTGTTAAAGAAGCCGCTCAAAAAATGGATATATCTGAACATACACTTAGATTTTGGGCAAAATCAGGATTTTTTCCATTTGTAAAAAGAGATAATAACAATATTCGCCAATTTTCTGAAGACGATTTGGAATGGATAAAAATAGTAAAATGCCTTCGAGCGGTAGGAACTGACAACAAATCAATAAAAAAATATATTGATTTATGTATAGTCGGAGATTCTACAATTAAAGAGAGATATGACATAATCCTTTCAACCAAGAAAAGACTTCAAGAACAAATGGTTAACCTGAATAAGCAGCTTGAGTTACTTGAATACAAGGAAAATTTTTATCAATCATTATTAGATAACAAGCACAAAGATACTTGGAATCCGATAAATAGAAATAAAAAAGCTAAAGTTACAATATAGGATAATAATAAATCAGTATGAAAAAAATTCTATGTTTTGGTGATAGCAACACGTTTGGGTATAATCCTGAAAACGGATTAAGATACCCGCAAAACGAACGCTGGAGCGGGATTTTACAGTCTTTGTTCAAAAATGAATATCAAATTATTGAAGCAGGTTGTAATAATAGAACCTGTTTTAGAGATAACTTTAGCGGAGAAAACTTTACAGGTTACAAAGCCTTACCCAAATACCTTTCTGAACAACCTGACATTGTTATACTTTGGATAGGTTCAAACGATTTACAAAGATTTTACAATATTTCTCTTAAAGAAATACAATACGGAATTGAAAATTTGATTGAAATAATCAAGAATAATTCTCCAAATTCTAAAATCATATTAATTCCACCACTTGAGATAAAACCTGAAGTCTTAACCAGTAAAATTTTTTCTTTTCTATTTGATAAAAACTCAATAGAAAAATCAAAGCATTTTTCTAAAATTTATAAAAACGTTGCCAAGAAATATAATTGTAGTTTCATCGATTTATCACAAACAATTACCCCATCCCAAATCGATGGACTCCATTTCGAAAAAATAGAACACAAGAAAATTGCTGATTGCATACAGAATATTATTCAAAACCTTGAATAATAAACTAATTAATTTTCTTTTTTAATCGAAAATTCACTCTTAAAAAATTCCCATTGATTTTTTATTTGATTTTTTAAACATTTCCAAAGATTACCAATTCCATTTTTCAAAGAATTATTATAACACTTTGATTTATCAGAAATATTAGTAATATTTTTCTGATTATTTTTTATCGGTTTTAGTGCCAAATGACAAACCGAACTGTTTTGGTTAATACAATTAACTCTCATAATCTCTCCTCTTTGTATAAAAACAATAACACAAATGTAAAAAAATCTTAACAATTATAATCATCATTGCCCAACTGGGTTATATTATAAACATAGGAGTGTTTATATGGGTATTACAATTTCACCGATTAACAAAATCGGATATAATTCGCCGCTAAGAATAAAGCAACAACAAAAAAAACGAGCCAATGATGCTCCAAGCCCAAAGATACCAAATATAAATTTTGGCACAAACGGACACCAACTCAAGCATATTTCAAAAACGTTAATGCTTTTAAACTTTGCAGCTTATGTGCCGTTAATAAAGAATTTTGGAGAATACTCAATTCCAGTTCATAACAAAAATATTGCAGATAAAATGCGCAGTGAATATACACCCGAAGAATTTGACGAATTATACAACTTTGTACAAAGTAAAGGCGTATTTGATTACGTAATGAACGACAAAACAGGGTTAGTAAAAACATCATTTATAAGCAGTAAGGAAAACCATCTAATGGCAGACCTAATCTGGATAACAGATACCTGCCATAATATGGATTTAGTAAAGAACAAAGAACCCGAAAAATGTACAGAAGTATTTAATAATGTCACCAAGTTTTATGAAAACCAACAAGGTGCATTTGATAACGTAATTTCGAATCCTATTTCATACAAGCATAACGGACTAATCTGGGCAGGTGAGCAGCATGCCGGTGTTGGTCACTGTTATGACACCAAAACAGGTCAGCCACACCCTTGGTATGCAAAAACCAGACTTGAATCCGTAGGGAATTATATCCAAACAGGAACAGATTTAATCAAAACAGGTTTAACAGGCGGGAAATACGGGTACAAAACAGCTGATGAAATTCCTGATAATGTATATACAGCACTTTCAAATTGTTGTGCGTACTTAAAGGCAATACACTACCCGACAGCACGCTCCTGCGGAGCCTGGGAAGAACAAACTTTTTTAAACTCATTAACAAGCGACACCTCTATTTGCAACGAGGGATTTAGAGACATAATATCATTAATGTACGATGAAACTACAAATCCTGAGATTTTAAAATTCAGAGAAAAAATTCATACTACCAAGCACGGAGATGTTTTTAACGATAAATCGGGACTGGAACAACTTCTAAAAGACGGTGAAGCAAGAATTATTGAAACTCCAAATTATGAAACCACATGCGGAGACAACATTCCGCCAATAAAACCCGGAGAAGAAAAGTGCGTTGAACGTCATTACGATGCAGCAATGAGCTTTATGCCACAGACTGAAACATTAGTTTCCGGTGACGTAATTGCTGATTCTCAAAAAAAGCTTGAGTTACTTGATGAACTAAGCTGGGCAATAGTAAGAGAAAATGGTGCGATAAGATACCCCGGAGATAACTACCTCAATTTAGATTATCATATTGAGCCAAAGAAGTTTTCTCAAGATTTTGAAGCTGAGTGGTTCTTAGTAACAGAAATTTCTAAAGGCTATGGCGCAGTAACAAAAGAACTGATTAACGCAGTAGAGAGCAAACAAAAAGAATACTCAGAAGTCGAGCCAATACTAAAAACAGCATTAAATAAGCAAACAGAGTACTTAAACAGAGGATATGCGAGAATAACATGTCAAAATACAACAAAATCAAATGGA
>CALURS010000016.1 GCA_944323215.1 Candidatus Gastranaerophilales bacterium
AGCCGCAGTTTTTGCAGCTAAATTTGCTGAACATTTTAATCTTATTGTAAATCCTAATGTTGTTAATGCAGGATGTTTCTCCGGTATTACACAAAATATGCTTTATGTCGAAGGATTCGCTATTGATCAGTTCTTTAAAGGAAATATTTCTATTGCTCCACATAAACATAATAAAATTGGCGTAATTTTTGATAAAGCAATTCCCAATGATGTATTAAACGTTCATATTAATACTATTAACGCTGTTAAAACTGTATATGGTATTGATATTCTGGAACCATTACTCACCGAGCAGCCTGTTGGTGTATATTTTGAAAATAATGGTAATTATTCAACTGGAGGATTAACTAAACCCGAAGTACTATTAGAAGCTGGGGAAAATTTAATAAAAAAAGGTGCTGAAGCTTTAGCTATTGTATGCCGCTTTGAAGCTGACGATTCAGAAGACTACGCAACAGGAATTGGTGTTGACCCAATTGGTGGAGTAGAAGCTATTATCTCTCATTTTGTTACTAGAGAATTACTCGTACCTTGTGCTCATTCACCAGCCTTTGATGACTTTTCTATTTCCTCCAAGATTGTTGACCCAAGATGTGCTGCTGAATATATCACCCCAACTTTCTTACCTTGTATATTAATTGGACTCAATAATGCTCCACATATTTCATCTCTAAAAAATGGGTTTACTATTGATAATTTGAATTTTTTAATTATGCCGTACAATTCTTTAGGCTCTATACCTGTTTTTGAAGCTTTTAAAAGAAATATCCCAGTATATGCAATATTAGAAAATAAAACTTTATTGAACGTTACCAATGATATAATTTCAGGAAAATGTGGTATATTATATTCATATGATGAATTACTGGAGACTCTAATATGAAAAAAGCTTTTACATTTGCAGAAGTACTTCTTGTCCTTATGATAATTGGTGTTCTTGTTGGTCTTTGCATGGGTGCAGGACAAGTTAGTCTAAGAAACGCCTATAATTTGTATTACTATAGAACATATAAAGCATTAACTACTGCTTATGATAATTTCCTTTTTCTAAAAAAACACGAACAAAAAGACCCGACAACAGGTATTGTTGTTCCTGTTCCTAATCTTGCAAGTGCTTTCCAGTCCCATTATTCCGGCATGATAAATTCTCCTGATGATACAACTGTCAGCTGCTTTGGATTAAATGGAGATCCTTTCTTTGATGCCTGCGAGGTCACTGTCCCTCGAGTTAAAACAAGAAATAATCAAACTGGACAAGATACCTATTACCTTATTTTTCATGCCGGTTATCTGAGAACAGCTTTTACTAATCCTTTTACAGGGAAAGAAATGCTTGCCGGTGAACCATCAGGATGCGGTCCCATGATGATCCTAATTGGGAATGTTAAATCAGGTACTTCTTACAGCTTATCTAAAAATGACTTAAACATTGTTGATAGCCCTAGTGTTTTACCAGCCTATGCAGACAATGGTATCGTTGGAAGACGTATTGAAAATGATACTGAAATTCCTGATTATGATCCAATTTTCCCTAGAACTTATAGAGAAGCTTTATGTGCTACTTATGACGACGAAGACGTAAATTCTGTACTTAATTATCCTACTACAAATTTTAGTATTGCTACCTATTGTAGCGGTGTTAGCGGTACAAGTGCTGAACAGTATAAGGGTGGAACTGTAAAATTACTTAAACCAAGCCATATGAGATTTTAAAAATCATATTACTTAACAGTGTTAAATATTCTGTCACCTGCATCACCTAAACCTGGTAAAATGTAACCGTTTTCATTTAACCCTTGGTCTATTGCAGCTGTAAATATTTCAATCTCAGGATAATATGTTTTTATATTCTTTATTCCCTCTGGAGCTGCTATAAGACAAACACATCTTATATGCGAAACATTCAGCCCTTTGCCTTCATACATTCGTATTGTTTCTAGAAGAGAATTTCCTGTCGCTAGCATTGGGTCTGTAAGATAAACATAAGTCTTTTTAGGATTTTCAAATTTCTCAGGTAATTTATTATAATACCAGACCGGTTTAAGAGTCTTTTCATCTCGATACATTCCGATGTGTCGTATTTCAGCCCTTGGCAACATATCTGATGCTGAATCTGTAAATACCAAACCTGCCCGTAAAATTGGTGATATTATTACTCGTAAACTCTTATCTATAGATTTTGCCTTAAATTTCATTAATGGTGTTTCTACTTCAATCTCTACCTGTGGTAAGTTCTTTGATGCTTCGTATAGTAATACATTTGTTATCTGTCTCGTGGCACATTTTACGCCCATTGTATCCGTATTTTTATCTCTTAATATACATAAATTTTCATTCACAACAGGGGTTGATATTACATATACGTTCTTATAATCCATCTATTTATCCTTCCGTAATTTGTTTCCTATTTCTGTTACTTTGTTTCTTGAATTATCTAACCAATCATCTACAAAATTTAATAAATTTATAAATTGTATATTATCATTACTTTCTTCTTCACTTAAGTCTATATCTGACATATTTGCATTAAATGCTGCTAGTCCAAAACATATATCCATGAATTTGTTGTACATATCATATAGCATATGTAATGATTTGCTTAATCTTGTTGGCTCTATTACCTCTATATAATCGACATTTTCTCCGTCAGTTATTTTGTCCGGCGGATATAATTCGAGAGAGCGGGAACCTGCCATTCCGCTAAATTCGACTGTTGCCTTAGTTCCCCACGGTAAATGTAATTTCTTGTCTTTTATTATAAAATTTATATATACATTGTTATCTACTATTTTTATATCTCTTACATATCCTACCTGAACACCCATCAATTTTACAGGTGAACCTATTATTAAACCGTCTATGTCTGACATAAATATTTTATGAGTCTCGTATTCCTTTTGACTGTTCTTCCATAAAATTGTACTACCAAGCAGTATCAGTAGTATTGCTATTATCCACAAAAGAATCTCTATTCGTATATACTTCTTCGCATTTAGCATATTGTTATTATAATACAAACCATTCATTTTCTTATTATATTATTTACTATATTCTTTAATTTCCCTTGTTTTTAGTTATTCTTAATCATATTGTTAAGTTTTGTAACAATATTATATACTTTTGGCAATTTCAGTATATACAAATACTTTATATATATGAGGATACTAAACACGGAGCTATAGAAGCAAATGGCATATTTGTTATTATTACATCAAAAAATGAGCCTGAAGCGCAAAGTCAATAAACTGACTTTAGAGCAAACTTCTATTGGCACCAAAAAAGATAGAATCACTAAAAGGATTGAAAGTGTTCAAAAAGCTTATGCTAGGAAGCAATCAAAATTACAAGCTCAAGCTAAACAAATGACATCATACACAAATTCTATTATGAATCAACAAATGATGTATATGCAACAAGCTTACCAAAATGTTGATGCAAATACTTTACTCTTAACAGAAGGAAATGGTAATACTCTTTATAATAAAGAGTATGCTAAGTTATATAGCGATTTAACCGAAGCACAAAAACAAGGTATGGACTCTGAAGCATACAAAAAAGCATACGAGGCAATGCAAGAGTTTCAAAAAAGTGATAAGTTTAAAGAATCCTATCAACAAGCACAAGCACAAGCAATGGCATATAATAATAATGTTGCATTCCAAAAACAAATGCAGCAACAAATGATGAGTTCATTTACGACTAACGTAAGTGATCAAGTATCTATTTGGTTGGAATGTCAAACACAAGCATTAGAGGATGAAGAACAATTAGCACTTGCTCCTCTAAATGAAGAAGATACATTAATCGATATTGAACAAGCATCGAATGAAGCTCAATTATCTTATGCTCAATCCAGATTGGAAAGCATTGAATCGGCCCTTGAAAGCAGAGCTCAAGAGGCACCTAAGTTCGGAGCTTAATATAATTTTTAAATTTAAAATAATTATTTATCCTCACAATTACGAAGTCGTACTTGGATTTATTCAGGTACGCTTTTTTTTGTATTTTTGATATCATTTTAATTGTGGAGGTTAAATATTAGGGAAATGAAATACGATTTAAAACTGGCTGAAAAATCTTTGGGAAAAGAATTTGAATATATCGATGATGTAAGAGATTATAATCAAAAAAAAGTTTTACAGGCTTTTATTGATAACAAAGTAGCACCTGAGCATTTTTATACAGTTTCAGGTTATGGACACGATGATGTAGGGAAAGAAGTCTTAGACAGAGTTTTTGCTCAAGTGTTCAGGGCAGAAGCTGCGATTGCAAGAAACCATTTTGTATCAGGAACTCACGCATTGTCTTGTGTACTTTTTGGGAATTTAAGATATGGCGACAAGTTGGTCTCAGTCGCTGGTGAACCTTATGATACAATGCAAGAAGTTATTGGCATAACTGGCGGAAAAAGAGAATCTTTAATCGGACACGGAGTTTTATACGATGAAATACCTCTTACTAAAGAGCAAGAAGTAGATTTTGATTTATTAGAGAAGAATATAGATAAAACTGTTACTATGGTTGAAATTCAGCGCTCTAGAGGGTATTCGACAAGAAAATCATTAAGCATTGATACAATTAAAAAAATTGTAGAAATTGTTAAAAAGAAAAATCCAGATTGTATATGTTTTGTTGATAACTGCTATGGTGAATTCGTAGAAAAAATAGAGCCATTAGAAGTTGGTGCAGATATAATTGCCGGTTCACTGATTAAAAACCCCGGAGGTGGCATTGTTGAAACAGGCGGCTATGTTGCAGGTAAAAAAGAGTACGTTGAACAAACTGCTATGGCATTAACAGCTCCCGGAATTGGTGCTGAAGGTGGAGCTATGCTTAATCAGCACAGATTAATTTTTCAAGGATTGTTCATGGCTCCTTCTATTGTTGCTGATGCTGTTAAAGGAGCTGTATTGGCTAGTAAAGTCTTTGAAGATATAGGCTTTAAGTCTACTCCTCGCCATGATGAAGTTAGGACGGATATTATCCAAACTATTATTTTCGATAAGCAAGAGCCACTAGAACATTTCTGCAAAACGGTACAAGCACTTTCTCCTGTAAACTCCTATGTTACACCTATCCCTGATGATGTACCTGGGTATGAAGATAAAGTCATTATGGCTGGAGGAACTTTTATAGAGGGTTCGACTATTGAGCTTTCCGCTGATGGCCCGCTTAGACCTCCTTATGCCGCTTATATGCAAGGAGGATTGAATTATGCTCATATTAAACTTGTTTTAGAAGGAATTTTAGAGGGTATTTAAAATGTCTGACTTCGTTCATTATACAGTTATGAAAAATGAGGCGGTTAATATACTTGAACCCACTTCAGGGAAAATTTATGTCGACTGTACTCTTGGCGGCGGCGGTCACAGTGAGCTTCTTTTACAAAAAATCTCGCCCGATGGTCAGCTTATAGCCTTTGATATTGATGATGAAGCAATCGCTGCGGCTAAAAACAGATTGAATGGGTATAAAAATTTTACTATTGTAAAATCCTCTTATATTAATATAAGAAAAGTATTAAATGATATGGGAATTAAGAAAATTACAGGTGGTGTATTACTGGATTTGGGAGCCTCTTTCCATCAGCTTACAAATGCAAGCCGCGGATTTTCCTTTTCTAAAGATGCACCACTTGATATGAGATTTGACATGGATGCTGATTTCTCTGCTTACGATGTAATTAATTCCTATAAAGAAGATGACCTGGTACGAATTTTTTCTGAATACGGTGAAGAAAGATTCTCTAAAAGAATTGCTAAAAAAATTGTTGAACAGAGAAAAATTTCGCCTATTAAATCTACCCTTGAACTTGCCAACCTAATCGTTAGTTCTACACCTAAGATAAAATCTCATATTCACCCTGCTACAAGAGTGTTTCAGGCCGTCAGAATTGAAGTTAACGGTGAGTTAAAAAATGTAAACATAATTCTTAATGAAGTCTTGGATTTATTGGATGTAGGTGGTATAATTTCTGTTATAAGTTTCCATTCTTTAGAAGATAGGCTGGTTAAAACAATTTTAAAAAAGGAAGCTCAAAATTGCAGGTGTAATAATCTTATCTGTACTTGCAAACCTCCAAGAATAGAATTGCTAACCAAAAAGCCGATTTTACCTACAGATGAGGAGATAAGAGTAAATCCGCCTTCTAGAAGTGCTAAACTAAGGGCGGCTAAATGTATCAGAGTATGGGGGTAGTCCATTGGCTCAATCACTCGCTAATAATGATTTGTTTACGGCTTCTACCGTTAGTAATGGGTTGCGAAACAAAGAAGCTTTTGTAGATAATCCTTTGGTTAAACCTGATTTTAATCGTGTTATTGAGGGGTATTTCCCTAAGGAGAATTTTGTTAGAGATATGGCTATTAAAAAAATTAACACTACTTTGTGTGTACTATTAGGCGTAATTGTTTTTGTTTCTTTCGCTAGTTATTACTTCGTCTTATCTACCGAATTGAAGCTTAATGAACTTAGCAGACAAACTATTTTACTTAATGATGAAAATACAGAGTTGCAAAATGATTTAGACAGATTAAAATCTTTCAATAATGTTGATGAAACGATGCAGAAAAATAATTTCTTACAAAAAGCCGATATGGTTATTGAAACTCCTGAAATTTCTGTTGACCTTAATACTAAAGATAATAAAAGAACTAAAAAAGTCTTTAAGTGGTCTGTAGGATATTAGTTTTTTGCAGAAAAGAGAATAAAAAAGTGACAAGAAAAATCTTGCCACTTTTTTTATTCTCTTATATAGTCTTTAAAATGTTTTAATTCATCTGCTCCTCTGAGCTTCTCCAATGCACCTGTTTCAAGTTGCCGTATACGCTCTTTTGAATACCCCATATTCTGACCTATTTGTTCTAACGTTTTGTAGTCCTCATTATTAATTCCAAATCTACAACTTATGATTTCTTTTTCTTTTTGGTTTAAATAACTCATCAACTCATCCATCCCGTTTAGCAACATATTTTTGGAGGTTATATTCTCTGGAGATTTGTAACTCTTATCAGTTATATAATCCTCGATTGTCAAATCCTCTGTTACCGGAGTATCTAAGCTTATTGGCTCCTTCATTAATGAATTTTTTATTAATTTTAGCTTCTTCTTATCAAATCCAGTTATTTCCATCATTTCCTCATCGCTAGGTTCACGCCCCTCTTTAAAACTAAAATTTGAATACGCACGTTTATATTTTCTTATTTTATCCTGCATATGTACGGGAATACGAATTAGCCTTGATGTATTGGATATAGCTCTTATCATTGTTTGCTTAACCCACCATGTTGCATAAGTAGAAAATTTATATCCTTTTTTATAATCAAATTTTTCTGCTGCCCTAATTAAACCTAGAGCACCTTCCTGCACTAAATCCATAAATAATACCCCGTGACCGGTATATTTTTTTGCGATGCTTACCACTAATCGCAAATTTGCGCTTACAAGCTTTTGCTTTGCTCTTTCTTTCTCTCTTCCTCGCTTTTCTTTAATTATTTTACCAAGCTGTATTTCTTCTTCTTGACTCAGCATTTTTGTTCTTCCTACATCCTTTAAATACATTTGTAAAATATCGTCTGTATCAAGTATTGAGCTAAAAGTTTTTATTTCATCATCTGTTTTTTCAAATTCGTCATCCCAAATATATTCCTCATTTATTTTCTTTAACGGAAATCCCATATACTTTCCTCCTTAATTCCCTCTCCTCTTATTAAGACGTTTAATAAAAAAAAATGTTTCATTGTGATAAAATAATAGCAAATTTTATTTTTTAGTTGTTTTATTCCTATAGGTTTATTATGCAAGTTAATTGTATTAATCGTTTAAGTTTTCAACGTAATTTAACATCTTCTGAAGCTAAAGATGTTAACTTTCTGCATCCTAAAATTCAGGCAGCATTAGGGCATACCGGACAAAATATTCTTATAGTTCATGATCCCTGTTTACCTGTTTCTCCAGAAAAAGATATTGGCATTGGGCACCTTTTATCGGATATGGGTATAAAATTTCTAAATGATATAAAAACGCTTTTAGGAATTACTCATGTTGAGGTCCATCCTCAAGGCGAGTATTATATATCAAAAAGGAACGGATTTTGTTGTCCTTATTCAGGTTCCGCATTGTCCCTTGGCTCTCATATTATTCCTCCTGAAGCATTAATACAGGAAGATTTTGGTAAAATATTATCTAAAGATGACATTAAACAGTTATACGAATTAAATAAGTCTTTAGAAAGCCAAAAAATTGTAAACTTTGAAAAATTTGTTACACCAGATGCTCCTTTTGAAAAAGTTTTAAAAAAAGCATTTACTAATTTCCAAAATTTGGATGAGAAATCTAACTTAAAGCAAAAATTTAAAGCTTACAAAAGTTCAAATCAAGACTGGCTTAATCCTATGAGTATCTATAGTGCTTTAGCACAAGAATACAAAAAATACTCAAAATACTGGACAGAATTAGATAAAAATCTTTTTAACCCAAATTATAAATCGACTCTAAAAGAAGATAGATTAAAACAAATAGCCTCTAAAAACAAGAATGAAATTGAATTTTATAAATTTAAGCAATTTCTTGCAGATGAAGTACTTGCGAAATCTAAAAACATATTGAACAAGCAAGGACTAAAACTAACAGGAGATTGCCTAATTGGTTTTAGTGATGCAGAAAGATTTGCCTTCCCAAACGCTTTTATGAAAGATAAAACTATTGGCTGGGGACTTCCGGCTCTTGATTACGATTCAATATTGGATAAAAATTCTCCTGCGGCTAAACTTTTAAAAAGAAAAGTCGAATTGTTTGCTAAGAGATATGATTCTATAAGATTTGATGTTGCTTGGGCATACTTAAATCCTACAATTAAAGATTTAAATACAGGAAAAACAGAGCATAGACAACTAAGAACAGATGCTATTTTAAGAATGATTGAAGATACAGTTCTTTCGGTTAAAGGTAAAAATTTTGACTTAAAAAATCTTTTATACGAATTTGAAGCAAGCAGTGACGATTTCCCGCTAGATAAAATAAATCAATCTTTTATAAAAAACAGAACAAAAGTTTATTCAATGCAGTATATGAGTAGGCAGTGGGGACATACTGCCGCCTTTATTAACTTCTTTGATTTTCCTAAAGAATCTTTACTAGTCGGGTTAGGAAATCAAGATGTTTTACCACTTAAGGTATTTGCAGAACTCAAGAACATTGATTTTTTAAATGTTGAGCCTAATATAAAATATAAAATTCTTTCTGAAACTTTTGGATGTGATGTTAACAAACTCATCGAAAATACAGATATATCAGAGAACTTAGTTAAAAGGTATAATGAGTTATATTCTTTAAAGTTAGTTCAGGCTGAAATATTATCAGAAAAATATAAAATACCATTAGAAACATTGATTAATAATCCGGCTGAATTTGCAAAAGTTAAAGCAACCGAAGCATTTGTTAGCCCAAATTCAATGTTTTATTACATGGATGTATTAGGGCGGAAAGACATTCTTGATTCCCAAGATTTTAACGGTAGTAAGAATTATCGTTATAGAATTAATTGTGAGTATAAAAAAGAATATAATCGTGCTGTTTCTAAAGGCTACGGAATTAACATGTTTGATATATATGAAAGGCGTTTTAAAGCTTTAGGGCTAGATAAACAATATCCTGACTTATTTAACAAGATACAAAAGTACAACAAAATTATTCAAGAACCTGAAATAAATTCTATTACCAAAAATAATAAATATAAGTGTATTCTTTATGCCGGTACCATATTATGCTTAACTTCATTAATATTTCTAATAATAAAACATAAGAACAAAAATAAAAGCAGTCATTAAATAATAACTGCTTTTATTTTTCATTTTTTAATATCTTATCTTATGTACTGACTAATTGATGTAGTAATATCGGTTCCACCATATAAAACAGAACTCTTTGATAAAATCATATTATAACCTTCTGCTTTTGCTCTTTGAGCAATAACCGTGTTAATATTATCTTCAATTTTTTTGAGCTTTTGGTTATAAGACATTTGCATAGTTTTTCTTCTTGCGTTTAATTCTTTGTCGTATCTATCAGTTAATTGCTTTTTCTTTAAAGCATCCGGCTGCTTTTCTACGTCTGCTCTTGCTGTTGCAATATATTTTTCAAGTTCAGCTTTGTTCCTAAGTTGCTCATCCTTTAACGCCTTAACTTGCTGAGAATTAGAAACAATTTTAGCAACATCAACTACAGCAATTCTAAAATTACTCGGGATATCAGATATTGCCATATTATTGGCACCAATTCCTATGCCCAAACCGATAGCGAAACACGCTGTAAAAATCTTTACTAAACTCTTTTTCATTTATTTTCCTCCTCTGTCTCACTATTTATTGCACTTAAAAGTGCTTTATTAAACATTTGTTCATAAAATTCTGTATTTATATTTAATTTTTTACCAACCTCAAATAGCATACTGATAAAATCCTTATCAAGAGTATAGTCAATATGTGATAGTATTTCATCAAATGAACTGACGATTTTACTAAAATAAATACTTTGAGCATCAGATATATCAACTTGCAACTCTAAGTCACCTATATACCCCAAAAGCTCAAGTGTAGCTTCCGCTTGCTGTATTTCTAATGAATATGCCAAACGACCAACACTTTGTGCTATTTTTTTAGAGAAAATTTTATTTGTTGCCGTTTTATCTATTTGAATTCCAAGTTGTTTACATTCAAAATTTATATCCATTGCTTTTTGTATTGATTCAAATGTCGGATACTTGGTATTCTCAAATAAAGCATTAAATTGTTTCGCAAGAACATATTGGGCAACAATCTTAAACTCTATAGGCGGTTCAAGTCCAAGTGCTTGCAATTGATAAATTGACCCCTTTCCTTCATTATAGAGGTTTTCATAAGTGTTTGAAATAGACTCAAGTCTATCCTTCAGTAATGTTTCAAGAAGTTTCTTTCTCGCTTCTATAAAGATATCTTTTAAAGTAAAATATTCTTCACCAAAATACTTATCTATAAGTCGTAAAATCTCAGTAACTGGCGAGGTTAAATATGTTTTTATAAGCTCTTTCCTAATATCAGTAAAATCATCCGTATATCCTGATATTGCACAATGAAAATCACCATCTGAAAATTGTAGCAATGCAAAAATCATATTTAATTTTTCTCTGGTTATTTGAGATTCTATCTCAATATTTCCTATTAATAATTGAGAATCAGCTTTCGATATTTTTTTATAAGAGTTCTGCTTGATTTTATAACTATAAACAATCTCTTCATCATCAACATCTCTATACATTGAAGATACAGCCCAAAGACTAACAATTTGCTTAGGAGTAACAATTGACGGTCTTACAAACTTTTCAAAAATATCTCTGCCATTTCCGTATTCTGGAATGTTACTTTTAGCATTTGACAATATTTCTAAAAACGGAGTTTCAAAGTCTTTCTTACTAAATACTTTTAATAATTGTATAACCCTTGCAGCATATTTCATAATCTGCACTGTTTCAATACCGGAGATTTCAGAGAAAAACCATCCGCAGCTTGTGTACATAAGCATCGCGTGTCGTTGGATTTCAAGTAATTTCATTCCTTTAACCCTCATATCGTGGTCTAAGTCAGGAAGGAAATATTGCTCCTGAAAATTTTTAACATTAGTTTCACTTCGGTCTAAAATCACATTGATATAATTATTTCTGGCATCATTTGGATTTTTGAAATATTTTTTAGCATGATTCTTATAAATTGTAACCGTTTCATCCCTTAAATAATCAAGAGCTTCTCTTAATGGCTTTCTCCATTTTTGATTCCAGCCCGGATGTCCACCTGTTGAGCAACCACAATCCTCACACCAACGCCCAACACCATGGAAACAACTCCAAGAGGATACAGGCTTAATATCAACAACCCAATCACTTCTATGCAAAGCCAAGTATTCACCATAATTTGTTACCTTAAATCCTGCATCTTTGACTTTTAATTTATATGCATAGGAAAGCCCCATATCTCCAAATTTAGTATGGTGACCATAGCTTTCACCATCTGTTGCAATATTAACTAATTGCGGATAATCTCTCAAATCTGAAATTCCATCAACAAGCCTTCTAACAAATTTATTCCCATCTTTGAGCAACTCATCAAAAGCGACAGATCTGGAAATCGCACCATCATAGAAAAATAAATCTATATATTTTCCGGGTGCCGATTTAATATAATATCTATAAGACCTTGCTGGATCTATATTTCCCCAACTTACATCAATCCATTCTTTGTCACTTTCTTTTTTTATTTTTTGAGCTTGAAAAGGTGACAAGATAGTAAATTTAATACCGTTTTCTGCCAAAACCCTTAAAGTATCGTCGTCAACAGCAGTTTCGGCAAGCCACATACCTTCAGGAAGATGTCCGAAACGATATTCAAAATCTTTTATCCCCCATTTAACCTGTGTTTGTTTATCTCGCTCATTAGCTAAAGGCATTATCATATGGTTATATACTTGAGCAATAGCATTACCATGACCGTTATGCTTCTTACTGCTGGTAATATCCGCTTTTATTATCCTCTCATACGTCAATGGAGCGTGTTCCTCCATCCAAGATAAAAGGGTGGGACCAAAATTAAAACTCATATACTCGTAATTATTAACAACATCAAGAATTCTATTTTTACTATCAACTATCTTTGAAACAGAATTCGGATTATAACATTCTTTACAAACCCTTTCATTCCAATCGTGACAAGGTGCCGCACTCTCTTGTAATTCAATAGCTTCTAACCAAGGATTTTCTCTTGGCGGTTGATAAAAATGACCGTGTATGGTCAAGTATACATCGTTTTTTGGCATATTAACTCCAGCTTTATTTTATATTTTCAAGAACTATTACATCAACCCAAGCATCACCTAATGCTGTTGAGAATAATTTTCCTGTGATTTTTACTTTATCCTTAGATTTTAAGTCTATAAACTTTTGTGCATCAGTTCTTTTCATAAATAATTTTAATTCTGATAACGGAATATCGTGTTGAGTATCATCCCTATATACCATAAAACTTATATAGTCTTCCGTTTTTCGTAATGCAGGAGGATAATCAAGTCCAATAGTAGAAAACTTATCAAACTTTGCTGTCATAATTATAGTCTTATTCAAAAACATATTCGGATTAGCAACGACGGCAAGCGGAGTTACTTGTATGGCATCTTGACTACTGATATTACTGTTTTGCACTACACTCTGCTGCTTAACGGCAGGCTTATCAATCGTTGCAGCAGGTGCCGCAATTACGCCTTGTCCTGATGCCAGTGCAAGTAACATTACTAACAATATTGTATATTTTTTTATTCTCTTCATATTTAACACCTCTTCACTGTATCATTGTAGCACAGATTTATTTATTTGTAATGTACAACTTATTAAGTTATATTTTGTTTTTGTAGTAAAATAGGATATATGAAAGTTATGGAAGAGAATTTTTCTACAGCAAAAAAAATAGTTGAAGAAACAAAACTAAAGCATATTGCAATAATAATGGATGGGAATAGACGCTGGGCAAAAGAAAAGCACTTACCCTCAGCTCTTGGACACAAAGAAGGCGTTAAAGCTCTTAAGAAAACGTTACGAGCCGCCGATGATTTAGGAATAAAATATTTGACAGTTTATGCTTTTTCTACAGAAAATTGGAACAGATCGCCTGAAGAAGTACGTTTTCTAATGGATCTACTGGCTTCAACGCTTAAAAATGAACTGGATGAAATGCATGACAATGGTGTAGTTATTAATTTTATTGGAGATATTGAAGCTCTTACTCCTCAACTAAAACAAGTAGTTCATAATGCTATTGATAAAACACAAAATAATAAAGGTGTGCATCTTCAAATCGCTTTTAATTACGGCTCAAGAATGGAAATTGTTTCTGCTTGCAAAAAGCTTGCTCAAAAGGTTAAAAGTGGAGAAATAGAAATAAATGATATTAATGAAGAAAGTATTTCAGATTTATTATATACTTCGCAAATTCCTGATCCTGATTTATTAATTCGTACTGGCGGGGAGATGCGGATTTCAAATTATTTACTATGGCAGATAGCATACTCGGAATTTTATGTTACTGATAGATATTGGCCTGAGTTTAATAAAGATTTATTATGTGAAGCATTAATTGAATTCGGTAATAGAAACCGCCGATGGGGAAAGTAAATATGGAAATTGTTTTTGCAACAAATAATTTGCATAAGCTCGATGAAGTTAATCAAATAAGCAAAAATTTTGGAGTAAATTTTATTTTACCGCCAAACGAATTTAATCCTATTGAAAATGGTAATACTTTTGAAGAAAATTCATTCATTAAAGCAAAGGAAGCAGCTTTTTTGTCAAAGAACATAGCTTTAGCAGATGATTCAGGTCTATGCGTTGATGCCCTTAACGGACTACCAGGATTACATTCTGCAAGATATGCAGAAACTCAAGAGCTTAGAATTAAAAAATTACTTAATGAACTAAACGGAATAAAAAACAGAACTGCTAAATTTGTTTGTTGTATGACTTTGGTAAATGCAAACGGCAAAATCTTATTTCAAACTAAAGGTTTTTGTTATGGACAAATAACCCTCGAACCTAAAGGCGAAAATGGTTTCGGGTATGATCCAATTTTTCTACCTGATAATTATAACCTTACTATTGCAGAATTACCAAATGATATTAAAAATACTATTTCACATCGCTATAATGCTCTAAAGCAAGTGCTTGCATTCTTAAATAATAATCAGACCACTAATTTTTAAAATAATCACAAATTCTTTTCTCACCAAGAGGAAAAAATCCCCTTAACTTGTTTAAGACTTTTTCTGTTGCAGGTTCTGTAATTTTTTTCAGCTCCTCTTTTAATATTGCTTTTTCCAATATCGCCTTATTAAATAAATCGGAACACACGGGAGATAAATCTGCTATTCCTCTTAGCTTCTCTATTTGATGCTCTTTTTCTCTAATCTGCTTTTCAATATTTTCTTTATTCACGTTTGCACCTCATTGATGAGTATAACAAATTGTATAAAAGAAATAATCACTCTTTTGGTTGATTATTTCAAAAAGATATCCTCTTTTAGATATATATTATATAATTGTTGACATAAACGTTAAGAATTGTAAACAAGCTTAAAATCTAATATCGAAACGTGTTTTAGCCAATATACAAAATATACACGGACACAAAATAGCAATTTTAGAAAATATAAAAACTTTATATAAATAACACAGGATATAAAAATAAGGGGATGTTATTATGACAGGAGATTCAGTACAAAATATTTCAAATCCAATCTATCAAGCAAGATTTATCAAAAAATCTGATGCAAAAGAATTGGAAAAAATTAAAGAAGATTATATTTCTTTAATAGAAAAAGCAAATGAACTAGAAAGAAAAGGCAAAGCAGAAAAAGCTGAATCAAAAAGACAATCAGCAGAAGGTGCAATGATATTGTATAGAGCAAAGGCTGAAGAACTTGGTCTAAGCGTAACAAATATCAATACAGCACTAGATGCTGTAGCTCCTGCACAAGCAAAACCATTAGTCGCAGAAGGGATTAAATTAACAAAGGCACAAAAGAAAGAAGTAGAAAAATTAGAAAAACAAATTGAAAAATATCAAAAGAAACTTGATAAATATTCAGAAGAATTTATTTATAAAACAGGAAAAACCGCAAACGCAAACTTAACAAAAGATCAAAAAGAAGTGCTATATTATCAACAAGAATTAGGGAGAGCACAAGCAGAATATCAAGCTAAAACGAAAGAATACGGAATTCCAACAGTCAATGATATAATTGATAGACTATACTCAATTGAAGATCCAATTAAAGCATCAAAAATTAGAGACCAAATAAAAGAAGAACTAAAAGATGCAAATATGTATTTTGGTTTTACAAAAGATTATGTAAAGGATGATCAATTTGAGAATGTATCTGAAGTATTGGCGATAAGAAACAGAGTTAATTCAAATATCGAAAGAGGTTATGTTGGAACTACAAATTCAAACGTAGAAAAATATACAGGTCAAGATGCAGCTGATGTTGCATCAGAATACGCTCAAGCAGCGGGCGCTGATTTGACATTCAACCGCAGAAGTAATGAAAGAAGAATTGCTCAATTAGCTCAAAACGTTGAATACTTCCAAGACAAATTCGTTGAAGAAAATAAAAACAAAGCAATATCAGAATTAGAAACAATAAAACTAAATGGCAACGAGCTAAAAACAAGTGATATTGATAGAGTAACAACATTAGCTGGTGGAGTATATACACAAGCTGATGGTTTAAAAGATATCAAATTAGGCGATATTCGCACAATTGAAATTGGTGGTCAACAATATAGTTTAGCACCAATATATAAAGAAAAAGGAGATGAAAACTATAGCTCAAGACGACAAGTAAAAGGTCTTGGAAAAGATATCGGATTTGAATACGACAAAATCAAAATCGGTAAGGCTGTTGCAAACACTGCACTAGCATCAATACCTGCAATTGCAGCCGCAGCTTTAGATATATTCAGAGTAGAATTTCATGATAAAGTTTCATTAGGAATGAACTGGGATATGGGCAGCATAGATTCAACTGTATTTGATGCAATGTATCAAAAAATTGAAGACCAATTAAAACAAATGGCTGAACAAAACGGTGGGAAATATGACATTGCGAAATTAGGTGATGTAATTGGCTTTGAGTACATCAAGCAACTTGATATAGAATCAACACATATATGTGCAGCGCCTGTAATTGCAACAGCAGCAACAGCATTTATTGCAAGTATAGTTGATCAAGTAATGAAGAAAGAAGAAATAGTACCTGAAAAAGCATATCACGCAGCAAGAGAAAAATTAACCTTAGAAATGAAACACAATGCAGCTGGTGGTGATGGCTATATCTTAAACGAAAAAGAGTTAGATAAAGTTATGGCAGATGTTATACACGTAGTTAATAAGGCATTAAAAACTCCGGTAGAGCCAGAACAAAAAACGGTAGCAGAAAAGCCGGTAGAAGAAATGCCAACAACTGAAAAAGTAGCTTTATTCCAAACACAAGACATACATCCTGTAGTAAAAGAATCTGAAGATTGCGTTTACCATAATAAATCAGGTGAACATTGGGATGGTATCGTAAGACTTGGGTATGTTGATGCAAATGGCAAAGCTATTTCAAACGAATCTGATATCGCTGAATTAAGAAGATTTATCAAAGGTGAACTAAACGGATTCAAACCTTCAGAAGCAAATATGCCTAAGACTGAAGTTGGTGTAAAACTAAGAAAAACATATACTTGTAAGAGTGGTAATACATATACTTGGTCACTCTGCGGAAACGAACCAGATGCAGCTCTAAGAGATAAATATACATCTAAAGAAGCCGCTAGAGACATAAATGGTAACCCAATATCTTCAAGAATGGTAAACGGAAGAGTTTCATTGGATTCTACTGAGTCATTTGTAACAAAACCTGGTAAATATACTTGGAGTTGGGCAGAACAAAACAATAAATTCAATTTCGGTTCCGGCACCTACAATACAATTGAAGAAAGGAATACAGCTCTTAAGAAAGAAAAAGAAGCTCTTGTTGGCGCAGGATATACAATTAAGTAATAAATAATTTCTCTGTGAAAAAAATCCCTCAAACTTTTAAACAAGTTTGAGGGATTTTTATTACTACCTTCTCTACTATGGAGTTGTAGTAGTTGTGCTATCTTGATTTTCAATTGATTCCATCAATTTTTGAATTTGTTGATAGATATTTGTTAGTTGAGCATTTATATCTTGAATAGAAC
>CALURS010000017.1 GCA_944323215.1 Candidatus Gastranaerophilales bacterium
ATTGCTTTTATTGTATGACGGAGCTGGTATAGGTCAAGGCAGTTTGGTACAAACAAACGGAAAGCCTATAATTATCCCGATAGGAGATTTTTTATTAGGCAGAATAATAAATCCTTTGGGGGAACCGATGGATGGGAAGCCATTGGATACAACAGGTGCGGAGTGGCGTTCAATAGAAGGTGCAGCTCCCGAGCCGTTTGAACGTCCAATTATTAATGAAATATTTTCTACAGGTGTAAGGGCAATTGATAGTTGCTTAACAATGGGTTGTGGGCAGCGTTTGGGGTTATTTGCCGGCTCAGGGGTAGGTAAAAGTACTTTGCTAGGTATGATTGCAAGAAATTCTGATGCGGATGTAAACGTAGTTGCACTAATCGGTGAACGTGGTAGAGAAGTAAAAGAGTTTATAGAAGATGCACTTGGTGAAGAGGGTATGAAACGGTCTGTTCTTGTTTGCTCAACTGGGGATCAGCCGCCGCTAATCAGGCAAAAATGTCTTCAAGCAGCAACAGCCGTTTGTGAGCATTTTAGGGATCAGGGGAAAAAGGTTTTTCTAATGACAGATACAGTAACCCGTTGTGCAATGGCTGGTCGTGAGGTTGGTTTGTCTATTGGTGAACCGCCTACAATGAAGGGGTATCCGCCTTCAATATTTTCTTGGTTGCAAAAAGTTTTAGAACGAGCTGGAAACAGTTCAAAAGGTTCTATAACAGCACTTTATACTGTGCTTATGGAGGGGGATGATATATCTGACCCAATAGTTGATATTGTAAGAGGTATTGTCGACGGGCATATTTTCCTTTCAAGAAAAGTCGCGGAAATGAATCATTATCCTGCAATTGATATTTTAGGCAGCATTTCAAGACTTATGTCTTCAATAGCAACCCCTGAACATAAAGAAGCGGCAGGCAAAATGAGAAAAATTTTGGCTCTTTATAGAGAAAATAAGGATCTTATTGACGTTGGTATGTATCAACCGGGGACTAATCCTAAGCTTGATATTGCAATACAGATGATGCCGCAAATTAATGCTTTCTTGCAGCAAAGAACAACTGATATTGTATCTATGGATACGACTATTAGTACTCTTGTTCAAATGATGCAGGGCGTTGATATTTAGATATTTTTTAAATGATTAATTTTTAATTCCGGTTCAAGTATTATTCCAAGTGCATCTATTCTGTAGTTTTTATATTTTTTGTTTTCACTTAGGTATGTGAATACTCCTGTTTTGATATGATTATATTTAGTTTTTGTAATTGCTTCAAAAGGTAAGCCTGTTATATTTGTTTTACGTGTTTTTACTTCTACAAATACAAGTGTGTTTTTTTCAAGTGCGATAATATCAATTTCACAAAACCTAGAAAATCGTTTGTTAGTTTCCAAAATTTTGTAACCCAACTTAGCAAGATAGTTTTTAGCAATTTCTTCGCCTATTTTGCCTATAGAAATATTACTCATTAATTAATCCTTCACAAAGCACAAAGCGTCCTAATTTTACTACTTCACAGTAATTTGCGAGCGAATCTACGAAGCATTTATTGTCACAGAAACCTCCGGATAAATAAATTTTAGAAGGCTTTTTGGCAAATGCCCAAGAGTTATAAGCTATTCCGTGTATAAATTTCGCAATTGCAACCTTAGGTTCTTCTCCGTTAGATATATCATCCATGATTTTTTCCAGACCGAAAATTCCGCAAGTAACAGCAAACTTTTCAGGATTAAAACATAAATCATCTCTGCTTACGTTGTAAAATTTTAAGAGCATTTCTACAGTAGCACCTGTGGAGCTGGCACAAGAAGTATTCCAATCCATATCGTGAAATTTTGAATTTTTAAATCTAATCCATTTGGCATCTCTGCTGCCTAGATCCAAAATTACGGAATCAGCCTCAACGATATTCTTACAACCCTTGGCAAGTGCGATAATCTCGTTTTCGCTGGAATTACTCATATGTCCGCATGAAAAATCAGATTTTAAGTTAGAGGTTTTAATTTTTGCTGAAGGAATAATGTAGTATTTTTTTGTATCATTACTTAAAATAGGAGATTCGTTGGGTATGGTATCTCCATTAGTTGTTATAATTTTAGAATATGTCGTTCCGGCATCTAAGTAAATCATCTTAACCTCAAAAAAGCTTCAATCTTTGCTTTTATTGAATTATTAATATAATCATCAACATCAATATAAAGCCCATTATATTTATCAGCCAAGTATTTAGCCAATTGTGTTTTAGCACAAAAAGCCTGAGCATAAAAGACTGTCGGTACATTTTCATCAATAAACATTTCCAATTCTAAATCCGCAGGTGTTCCAGCTTCAACACATCTTGTCCATCCGTAAATATGGGTTGAATTAGGAAAAAGTTTTAATATTTCATAATCATTTGGTGGAACACCCCAAAAACCAAATTCAGGTTTTATTTGAGGGTAATCAATCTTTGGAATTTCTCCAATGATGTTATTCATAATTGTATTAAATTTGTCTACTAGTGGTAAATTACTTGTCGCTACTTTTATTTTTCGTTTTGGTTCAAGTTCCTCATATATACAGGTAGTACAATCAAAACCTAAGTCTTGCAGTACTCTTGATGCGAACCAACCACTGTCACATTTGTCTTTGCCTATAGGAGCAACAATTTTTATTGGGTTAAGAAAAATTGCGTTATTAATAATATTTTTGATAATTTTGCAATATGATTTTGGTAAAATTTCTTTATCAGGATAACCAAAATCAATATCCAAATCTACCCATTTAGAATTTGGATATTGATTTTTAACCTTTTTAACTAACTTTGGATCAGGATATCCCCAAAAACCAATAACTGACTCATTCATAATTAAATAATTTCTTTGTATTCCTCAGGATTGGTTAGTAAATCATAGTTAATTTCATTTTCATTATCAGCAATAGCTGCTGCCACAACAGCGTCAGATGTTACGTTTACAAGTGTTCTTAACATATCGGTAACTCTATCAAGTGTAAGCAAGAATCCAAAGCCGACAACTAATTGTTCAGGAGATAGCCCCATTCCGTTAAGAACAAGAGCGATAGTTATTAATCCTGCCCCCGGTATGCCAGCACAAGTTGATGATGCAATAATTGCCAAGAAGCAAATTTGAATAATTAAGAACGGAGTTAGTGCTATGTTATACGCTTGAGCAAGGAATATAACAGCAACCGTTTGTAAAATAGCAGTTCCATCCATATTTAAGGTTGCACCAAGCGGAAGAACAAAGCTTGAAATTTTATGAGATATACCTCTTTTTTCGCAGCAAGCGATGGTAAGTGGCAAAGTTGCCGATGAGCTTGCAGTCCCAAAAGCTACCATCATTGCTTCAGCTATTGCAGCATAAAGCATACCTGCCGGAACTTTTGAAAATATTTTCAAAAATACAGGGTAAACAATAACCAGTTGGATTAAAAATCCTAAAGTTATAACTCCTATGTACTTAGAAATACTTGAAAAAATATCTAAACCAAAAGCAGAAACATTGATTGCGGTAAGTGCAAAAACGCCTGGAGCGGCAAAACACATAATCCAATCGGTAACTTTCATTGTTGCTGCAAAAATTGATTCAAAGAAGCTTACAAAAGGTCTGTTGATATCACCAGTTTTAGCGAGTGCTAAAGCGAAAATTACTGCAAAAACGATAATTGCAACCATATTCCCTGTGGCAAATGCTTCCAATGGGTTTTTAGGTATAAAGTTAAGGAAAATATTTAAGACATTTTCACGCTGTGATTCAATTGTTGCCGCAACTGTTGCCTGAATATCACTTGCAACAAAATTGCTTATATATTGAGCAGCACTCAAGCCTGGTTTAAATATTAAAGCTAGAACTGCTCCTATTGTGACTGCAATTACTGTTATAATAGCATAATAGCCAATCATTTTGGTACCGAGTTTACCGAGTTGTTTATTATCCCCAATGCTTGTTATCCCGATAATTACAGCAGATATAACAAGCGGAATGACGACCATCTGTATTAATCGGATAAATAACTCGCCTACAAATGATAATATTGTCATAATGTAGTGATGTTGAAGGTTGTACTTATGTAAAAAAATACCGGCTAAAACCCCAAGAATTAAACCTGAGAATATATGCCAGTTCCTTTTTAAGCCTAAACCTAATGCTATTAAAACTTGCATTTGTATTTTCATACTTGAATTCCTTTTTTTAACATTATTTAACCAGTTTATTTTACTAAAATTTCAAACAAAATTCAATACAGAATAGATATGAAATTAATATATACAAAATAAAGCAGAGCTCAAAATAAAAAAGCAGGGTATTATCCCTGCTAAGGTATATGGTTGGTATATATTCCTAAAACTACAGCTGCATTTGGCTGAGTTCAGTGTAGGTATTAAGAATTCTATTTCTGATTTGGATAGCCATTTGAGTAGAAAGACTTGCTTTTTCAGCTGCAATCATAACTTCGTGAACACTTATATCTCCGCCCATCGCAAAAATTTCTTCGGCTTTTTCAGAAGCTTTTCTTGCATCATCAACTGAGTTTAGTCCGTTTGCAAATGCGTTACCCATAAGTTCTATAAATGGTTTTTCGCTTTTTGGCTCTGAAAGTTTTTTCTCCTCAAAAAGTAAAGCATTATTGAACTCTTCCGGATTTTTAACCTCAAACATAGCGTGTCCGGATAGGAATTTATTATATTCATCTATTGAATTTAGATTCGTATATTCAGGCATTGAAAAACTTGTAACTTCCATTATTTATACTCCAATCATTTAAAACGATTTATAACTTAACTATATATTCATAGCTGCTTGAATCATGCTTTTAACGTTTTGCGCAACGGTAGAGTTTGCTTCATAAGCCTTAGAAGCAGAAATCATATCTACCATTTCTTCAACAATATTAATATTAGGAACATTTACGTATCCTTCAGCATCAGCATCCGGATGGGAAGGGTCATATAGTGTTTTTACACCATTTTCTGAATCATAAATCTGATCGACCTCTACACCGTTAGAAATCATACCAGTATTCAAAGCAATTCCTGTATTTAGCAACATATTTCCTGTTGATGGGTCAAATTCAGCATCAACAGAGTTAGCTCCAAAATTTTGTGGACCTCTTGATAAGTTATCTTCATAAATAGCTTTGAAAGAAACATTCTTTTTTATATAAACCCCTGGGGAGCCGTCAGGGTTTCTTGTAGTATTAATGTTTGCTATGTTGCTGGCTACTGTATCCATTTTGATACGTTGAGCCATCATTCCTGATCCTGCTATATCAAATGCGTTGAAACTCATATTTTAAACCTCCGTTTTTATGACTTCACTTTGCCATAAACTATTGTCCGCCACGAATTATGTCTGATACTCCTTGGTAGGCACGACTTTCTAAGTTTGAAAGTATAAGATATTTAGTACCGGTTTTGGATAAATCCATAACTTCTTTTTCTAATTCAACATTATTCCCGTCCGTTGTTGCTCCATTGTAGATATCATCTACAACTTGCGGTTCAAATCCGGCTCTTATATCAGACTGTAAGTATGCTTTTTCTTGTACTGTAGGAACACGATATTTAGGTACTTCTCTGGTAAATTCATTTATTGAATTAGGATTATATTTGATACTGTTTTGACCTTTTATATAATCTTGTAAATCAGCACTCTCTTTAATTTCTGCAAGCTGGCTTTCGAAACTTACTTCCTTTCTTACATATCCTGGGGTCATAACGTTTGCAATATTTGCAGAGACAGCTCTTTGACGTTCAAGCAGTCCGTCCATCCCCAGTTTCATTAACTCCATTGAGTTTGATGTTATCAAATTCATACTCTAACCTCCAAACCCTATACTACACCCATTGATATTTCAAATATTGTAGACTCTTCATCTGATTTAATTAATTTTATCTGACCACATTGATCTTCAATATCTTTTTTGCAAATGACTAATCCATAGCCGCTTCCGCTTGATTTTGTTGTATATCCTTCATCAAAAATCTTATCAGGTTCAGATATCGGTCTTCCATTATTTTCTACGCTTATTTTAACGAAAACATCTTCACAGGATGTTCTTATTACAATATACTTACCATTATTTGAGGGGCTTCCATCCTCAATATCGTTGCTTAGCGCTTCTGCCGCATTTTTTATCAGATTAATCAATACTGCTTCAAATTTTAATTTATCCGCCAAAATTGACGCTTCAACGTTATTTTCTATTTTAAAATCAATATTTTTTCCTTCTGTATAAACTTTTGCAAGAGCCGATGCTTCTTCTACAAGTTCTTTGATTTTACAGGGCTCAATTTTACTTTCATCAATGGTTTTTAAAGATAAAAGACTATTATTTGCCATATTGACAGATTTTGCAATACAGTCTACCGCATTTTTGATTGTGTTACTTTCAATATTATTCTTTTCGCAATATTTTCTAATAATTTGTGCATAAAGCTCACAGATTGATAATTGATTTTTTATTTCATGTGCAATATATTTAGTTTTTTTGTCATATCCTGTTTTTATTTCAAGAGATTTATCCATTGCCTCTCTTTCCATATCGACAGCAATAACTTCTTGCGTTTCAGAATTATACATATCAAAAAGATTCAGCATAACACTGTTCAACATATCATTATCACGCCTGTCAGGACGGAACTTTTCCATGTATTTCTTAAGATTGATTTTGGAATTATCATTAATGATATCAAAACCTTCATCAAGTAGTCTTGAGTTAAATTTTAAGTAGTATCCTGCATAACCATCAACAGTTTCCAGGGTGTAATCCCAGATAAAAACTATTCCGTAACGATGAGTAAGAATGCACAGAAATTCTGTTTGTTCCCAAACGTCTTGCTTATATGCAGAGTCTTTCATATAGTCGATAAGCTTGACATCAATGTATTTTAACCGGCTCAGTAAACCTTGGAATGGACTTTGATCTAAGAGCCTGTAAACCACCAAACCTTCTTGAGGAGAGTTAAGTATAGGTTCTACAAAGGCTCTGAACATTCCCTCTACCGTGCGTCTGGTTATTGTCTTATTTTCTTGTATAAAAATAAGATTTTTTAATAAATTTTTTTTAGGTACTACTCTTTTCATTTTTATAATGCTTTAATTTTAACTTTTTTATTTAAAAAACCATTGTTGATAGCGTATAAGACTGCTTGAGTCCTATCATTAACTTGCAATTTTTGGAAAATGTTGTTAACGTGTGTCTTAACAGTTGTTTCGGAAATAAATAACTTGTTAGCAACGCCTTTATATGTAACACCCTGTGTTAAAAGTTCAAGAACTTCTTCTTCTCTATGAGTTAGCGCATCAAGGTAATTTTCTTCTTTAACTGTTTCTGCGGCTTCGTCACGGAAGGTTTTTTGGAAATATTCAAAAAATCTTGATGAAATAGCCAGCGGAAGATAAATTTTACCGGATAAAACTTCTTCAATTGCATAAATTAATTGTGCGGATGCCATAGTTTTTAAGATATATCCCTTTGCGCCAAGTTTCATTGCTCTAAAAATTAAATCAGCATCATCATACCCGCTTAAAACAAGAACTTTTGTATCAAGCCCTAATGCCTCGATATCTTGTAGCGCTTGTAAGCCATCTCTTTCCGGCATATTCATATCAAGAATAACAATATCCGGATTGTGGCGTTTGATTAATGTTGTTCCTACATTAACGCTTGTTGCTGCTGAAATTACGTTAAATGTACCTTCTAGGTTTAAAAGCTCCTTAATTCCGTTGACATGCTCATAATTGTCATCAATTAAAATCACACTTGATTTTTTCTTAAACTCACGTCTCATACTATACCCTCTCCTCAAAAAAATATTTATTTATTGTCTACACTAAAAATATTACAACCTTTTAGATGACATACACATCCATAAACGGATTGATTTTCATGGCTTTTTTGTACATATAAAGATTTACATCCAAAGATTAATAACATGCCTCAAAAGCATGCTGTACATGGATTAGAAAAAAATCAAGGTTTTTTTGTAGTAGGCATGGAAAATAATATTAATGCAGGATATTTTTTATCGTATTTTTAGTTGAGACATCATACTAATGTATGGTTTTTTGTGTCTAAAAATAATGCAGCACAACAAACCTTCCATTATAATGGAAGGTTTGTTGAAAAATCTGATTAAACCTTTTCAGGGATATTTGAAAAAATATCAATAAAATCGAATTTATTTGTATCAAAAACGCCCTTATCGGTAATTTTAAGTTCAGGAATAACAGGTAGAGATAAGAATGCCATAGCCATAAATGGATCACCAAGCTGGCAACCAAGTGAATGTGCAGCTGCATTAAGTTCATCGCATCTGTTAATAACAAACTCATAATCTCTATCAGAAATTAATCCAGCAATAGGTAAAGGTAATTCTGCAAGTACTTCTTCGTTATTAACAACAACTTTCCCGCCTTGCAGTTTTATCAGCCTAACAGCAGCACGGTACATATCTTCATCATTTGTGCCAATAATTACCATATTATGTGAGTCGTGTGCTACAGTAGAGGCAATTGCTCCAGACTTAAGCTTGAAGCCTCGAACAAAGCCTTTACCAATGTTGCCTGATGCTCTGTGTCGTTCAATTACGCAAATTTTTAATATATCGTCTTCAAGGTTTGACTCGGCATAACCATCTACAACATTTATTTTAGCATCATAAATTTTTGTAATTAGCTGCTCTGGAATAACCTGAATAGCTTTAACATAATCACTTTCTGCTTTTATCTTAAAATCATTTCTTTCAATCCATCTTACATTAACAGAGCCTCTGGCAGAGATTTGCATATTAGAATGGGTTTCAGTAATTAGTTTCCCATTCATTGCAACAACGTTTCCATCTTTAATGACAAGTTCCGGATTAAATTCGGTTAAGTTAGATAATAATAATAAATCTGCCTTATACCCCGGAGCTATTGCACCAAGATTTTTTAATCCAAAATATTCTGCTGCGTTAAGGCTTGCAATTCTGATAGCTTTTACTGGAGGCAATCCTGCTTCTACACAAGTTTTAACCATACCGTTAATATGAGTTTTTAAATCGTGAGGATGCCTGTCATCAGTTACAAATATGCATTTATCTGTATTTTGTTTTAATAATACGGGTATAAGAGCTTTTAAATCTTTAGCAGCGGTACCTTCTCTAATCATAATATACATACCTAAGCGTAATTTCTCTAATGCTTCATCCGGAGTGGTACATTCGTGATCGGATGAGACACCTACTGCGGCATAGGCACATAAGTCTTTTCCTGTTAACTGAGGAGCGTGACCGTCAATTCGTTTATTAAATCTTTTTGCTAAATCAATTTTTGACATAACAACAGGATCATTGTTCAGGACTCCTGTGAAGTTCATCATTTCAGCCAAACCTAAAATCCAAGGTCTATCAATCAGCATTGATAAATCATAACTTTGTAAATCAAAGCCTGAAGTTTCAAAAGAAGTAGCGGGAACACAAGAAGGAAGCATACAGTATACGTTCATAGGTAATCCTTCAACGGCATTTTTTATAAAGCTGATTCCGTGTAATCCCAAAACATTTGATATTTCATGCGGGTCAGTGATAACTGTTGTTGTTCCTGATGGGACAACTAATTTGGCAAATTCTGAGGGCAAAAGCATAGAACTTTCTAAGTGAACGTGTCCATCAATAAATGATGGTGACACAAATTTCCCTTCTCCGTTTATTTCCCTTTTACCGTGATAATCTTTCCCTACACCAACAATAATTCCCTCTGTTATTGCTATATCCGCTTGGTAAATTTCATCTGTAAAAACATTCACTATAGAAGCATCTTTTATAACTAAATCAGCTTTTTCAAGTCCCCTTGCAGTGTTTATAACTCTTTCATTTCCCATATTTACCTACAATATTTTATCTGCTAACGGTATTAATACTTCCAATCTTCCAGTTTCAACAGCTTCATCTATTGCTGCTTTTATTTCTTTAAAATCATTTTCAGAGGGTGTTTTTATATTGGGAGGTAATTTTAGTTCTCCTGTTGTTTTAGTCTCTACAAAACCTCTATTGATTTCGGCAAATTCATTATATGTAATCATTATATGTTTATAGATTTCTGGAATTTCGATATCTTTACCAACGAAGTATTTGTAATCACGTTTTAATCTATCAATACTTGTAATAATGTAGTCAACTTCAAAATCAGGCTCTTTTTCGTCATATTTTTGTCCTAAGCAGTGATTACCGGTGATTTCTACATCTCCAAAAGTTTTTATATATGATGCCCACAAAAGGCATCCTGTATAAAATCCTATATTATTTTCAAGTAGTTGAATAATTTTAGGATAGTATTGTCTGAATTTGAAACTTCTCTGTCCTAGCTTTTTAAATCTGTTAATGTCTTTATATAAGTATTCTACGCTTCCAGAGTAAACAAGAACGTGCTTACCCCAACCCGGATCAAATTTTGCAGTGGTTTGCGTTTGTGTCATATATCTTACTCCTGTAAATTAGTGATAATAGCATTTGTAAAATGAGAACAAGATGCCGTACCGCCTAAATCTGCAGTAAATACTCCTTGTTCAAAAGTCTTAAACAGTGCATTTTTAATTGTAGAACCAGCGTTATTTTCGCCAATATAATTAAGCATTTGGATTGCACAAAGAATTAGTGCCGTAGGATTAGCTTTATCTTGTCCTGCAATATCAGGCGCGGAGCCGTGTACCGGTTCAAAAACAGCACAATTTTCACCTATATTAGCCCCTTGTGCAACTCCCAGTCCGCCAATTAGTCCTGCAGTGAGGTCTGATACAATGTCACCATATAAATTCGGTAGTACAAGTACATCAAACTGATTTGGATTTTGTACAAGCTGCATACAGCAATTATCAACAAGTATTTCTTTGTACTGTATGCTAGGATAGTTTTGTGCAACGCTTCTTACGGCTTCGAGAAATAATCCGTCTGATAATTTGCAAATATTAGCCTTAGAAACAGCCGTAACAAGCTTTCTATTATTTTTAACGGCATAGTTGAACGCAAAATCAGCAATCCTTTCAGAAGCTGACCTTGTAATAATTTTTATGCTATGAGCTGTGTTATCATCAATTTTTTCCTCAATTCCTGCATATAAGTCTTCTGTATTTTCTCTTACTACTACAATATCTACGTTATCGTATCTTGTTCTTACAGATGGAATGTTATAGCAAGGCCTTAGATTTGCGTATAAATCTAGTTCTTTTCTCAGTTGAACATTTACTGAACGAAACCCTTTACCTATAGGTGTTGTAACAGGAGATTTTAGTGCAACACCATTCTTTTTTATAGATTGAAGAACTCTATCAGGTAGTGGAACTCCTTCTGCTTTTGCTACATCTGCGCCGGCTGTTTGCAGGTCCCAATCTATTTTAATTTTTGCAGCTTCAAATATTTTAACAACGGAGTTTATTATTTCCGGTCCAATTCCGTCACCTTGAATTAATGTAATAGTCGTCATCATTACCTCTTTTAATGTATTATAGCATAGAGAAAAAAAAAGAACGACTTATATTATAAGTCGTTCTTTATAGCTAAAAGCTAAGAGCTTTTTATTTAGCCTGCTTTTTGGCTCAGCTCGTTAATAGCCTCCATAATAGCATCTAACTTAGCATTAATTTCATCCGTTGTAACATTACCTGTTTGTAAGTTAGCAATAACTTCTGTTAATTGTGTACCAAGGTTTGTTACGCTTGCCATTATATCTGAGCTGGTAGCTTGAGCTGCAACCAATTGTGATAATTGAGTAATACAAGTTTGGATTAAATTGTTTGTTGTAGTTAAATCTACATTGGAGCCGCCGCCTCCGCCAACTTGTAGGTTCTTCAGAATATCCATCATTTGATTTAACGCATCAAGTATAGCTGTAGGATCATTTGATGTATCTTTATCTAACAATTTTTGCAGTAAAGCATTTGTTGTTGCTAACATTGATGTTACTTCACCTAAATCAAATACCGGATTATCTTGAGCACTTAACAGGTTGATAACTGTTTGAATTAAGTTGTTTGTAGTTGTAAGATCGAGTTGGCCGTTATTGCTTGCATCAATCAAATTCTTAATAGCATTTTCTATTGCTTCAATATTCGGTTTTAGACCATTGATTGTGTTTATTATAGATTGAGCATTATCATCCATCTTAAGTCCAAGAGCTTCTGCTAAGGCTTCTAGCTGTGCAGCAAGTGCGGCATTGCTGTCTTTTATAGTATTAACTACTTCTAAAATACCATTATCAAGATTTACACCAAGCTTTTGAAGTTCTGCAATTATTGTTTCACCTTGTGCAATTAATTTTTCTTGGTTAACAGTACTTTGTTCCGCAAATTGGTTAAGTGCATCCGTTTGAACATTTTGATTCTTAATAATTTCTTCTAATGCAGCGAATATATCAGCATTATTTTCACCCATACCAATTTTGATATCTTCAATGCCCGCAACAACACTATTGATTGCTTCCAGTATTTGATTTAGAACTTCGGTGTAATCGTTTACATCGCCGCCTGATGCTATTATATTGTCTGCTTTCTTTAATAGCTCGGTTAACAAGTTATTTGTTGTTGTGCTTAATTCATTGCCGGTTGTTAATTTGTTAATAATGGTTTGAAGTTCGGCTAATACATCTTGAGAAGTTTTGTTACCTTCTTGATATGCTTTTAATAATGCATCCAACTGCGTACTTAAACCTGAAATAGCATTTGATATTGCATCACCTGTAGCTGCAACTGTTGCTTCAAGATTTTTAACCATTTCTGCAACGTTATTAATAGCTTCAATAATTTTATCTGTACGTTCATCAGAGCTAATTTGCGAATCATTGTATAATTTTTCAATTAATGCTATTAAGTCTTTATTGTTTGCTACATTACCTTCGATAAGTTTATTAAGTATTTCAATAGTTTCTTCGTGCCCTGCGGCAATATCTGCCCACATAGATTTAATTACATCAACTATCGCAGCAGTGTTTTCCGCATTACCATCTTTTATACCGTTTAAGATTTCAATAACAGCATTGAAGGATGATATATTTTGAGTATTTCCATTCTGAATTTCATTAAGAATTTTCTCCAAAATTTCTGCACGTTGGTCATCACCCTCTTTAATAGTGTTCCATAAAGCAAGAATATTGTTGTATGCTTCAACGTTTTGTGCATTTCCGCTTTTAATTTCGGCAAGAATTTTATCGAGAACATCAATTTTTTCAGTATCGCTTTCTTCAAGACTAGATAGAATTTCTATAATGTTCTTATATGCTTCAGCATTTTGAGTGTTACCATTTTTAACTTCATTATAGATCTTTTCTAAAAATTCAAGCTTAGCCGTATCTCCTTCTTGAATATTAGCTAATGCTTCAATGATTGTATTCAGAAGAACAGAATTTTGTGCATTACCATTTGTTACTTCTTCAAGAATTTTTTCTATGAATGCAATTACTTCTTTATTATCTGTTTTCATATCACCCAAAGTTTCTAGAATTTTGTTGAAAAATTCCAGATTTTGAGTATTGCCCTCAGCTATTGCTGCAAGTATATTTTCCAAAATAATGGCTCTGCTGTCATCTGCGTCTTTAATACTGTTTAAAGTTTCTAAAATTTGATTTAAAATAATTTTAATTTGTGCATTATTTTCAGCCTGTTCTTCTTCTATTTTTTGAATATGGTCCAGCATTGAGTAATAAATATCTTTAAATTCGCTGTTCTGTTCAATTAATTTATTTAATTTATCAATAATGGGACCAAAATCAAAATTGAAGTTGAAATTATTTTCTTCATTAACGTAAACATCAGGTTCATTACTACAGCTAGCTAAGGTTGCACCAGCGGCAACAGCGCCACCAATACCTAAAGCTGCTTTACTAAGTGTTGCAGGTTTAACTTTTCCTTTTGTAAGAAAATATAGTGCACCGGCCCCAGCTGCTAGTGCTCCTGCTATAAATCCTGTTTTTTTACTTTTAGGTTCAGGAACTTCGCCTCTCGCTGAAGGCTTGAATTGTGCTAATGGATCTTCTTCCGAAGTTGTCGATTCTTTAGTTTTAAAGCTCGTTAAATCTCCTATTGGATCAGGATCTCCACTAAATGCGTGCATAAGTGCGGATACTTCTGCGTAAGATAAGGCTCCTTTCTTTTTTTCTAGCATCAAATCTGCAACTTCTTTGTCTGTTTTACCAATTGTTTCAACAGGGTTTTGTGCACGGAATGTTGCTATCATTTTTGATACATCCGTCATATATATTCTCCTTTCTTAATTTTACACATACCTATACTACTTACATTCCTTTTTTTCGGTTTAAAATCACAAAAACTTTAAGATTTTGAACGTAAAATTTACAAAAATTTACATTTTGCCTCTGTAAATTAGTAATATTAATAAAAAAAAATTCTGCTTTTTGGTTATTGAAATTTTTACTCCGGCATGATAGAATACCGTCAGAAGGAGTGAATTTTGCATGTTAGTGTCTGCAATATCGAGCTTGTCATCTACTAAATATTCTGGGGGAAAGAACACCGCAACTAATCCTGCGGTTAAAAAGAATGGCTACGACCATTTTAATTATTTTGGATCAAAGAAAGAGAATGCTAATACGCAGAATTCTTTGAATGAGATGTTTCATAAGATTGCTCTTTGGAAAGAGTTTTGTGAAAAGAATATAATTAACGACGAATCACAGAAAGAATCTTTTAATTATTTAGCTTAATAACATTTTACTTTTGTTTTTTGCTTGTTTGTATTACACTATCGGCGTAGTACGATATTGGAGTAGTTATGTTTAGTACTGAAACTATATATGAAGTTGTAATTTTTTCTGTAGGCGATACCAAGGCAGGAACAAAGATGGGAAAGTTGCAATTGAAGGATACTTCTGACGAATCTTTGTTAAATTGTATTTTGTGGGAAGAAACGCTTAATCGTTTAGATTCGAAATTATTTAGGACAGGGAATCAATTACGTATTGTATCCGGATCCTTTAACGAAAAATATAATAACTGTTTAGTATCAGCGTTGGAGTTGATAAAAGAAGCAAAGATGGGGTTAGAGCCAAGTGAGAGAGAAGAAAACTATAATCGGATATTAAAATATATAGACGAAATACAAAATCAGTCGATAAAAGAATTTGTATTGAAAATTTATAAAGATAATGCTGAAAAAATAAAGGTTTCACCTGCGGCAAAATTGATGCACCACAATTATATTGGCGGATTAATGGTTCACACACTGGAGTGTTTAGAATTTGCATCAATAAATCTACCTTTGTTTGCGGCAGATATTAATAAAGATGAGGTGATTGCGGCTTGTCTTTTGCATGATATCGGTAAAATTTTTGAATACACAATTGATACAGAGACGGGGCTTATTGATTATGACGAGAATTTTAGAAAAGACTGGTTAACTCACTCTCAGTATGGTTTTTCGATATGTATGAATGCAGGATTTAAAAATATAGCAAAGATGATTGCAGCACACCATGGACGTGCAGAATGGGGAGCGATAATAGATTTAAATGAGAAGGACTTACCTTCTGAGTTGTATTTAATTCACCATTTGGATGATTTATCTGCAAAATTTGGGAAGATAAATGTGTCTATGTTATAATTTAATGAGTATGAGGATGATTTATGAAAGTTAGCGTTAGAGTTCCTGCGACATCGGCAAATTTGGGACCGGGGTTTGATTGCTTTGGAATTGCATTACCAATATATAATACAATTACGATAGAAGAAACGGTACTACCTGGTTCTGGAATAGAGATAAATATTATTGCAAATAATAATGATGCAGGGAGTATTTTTGTAGATGACATTCCAAAAGATGAGAATAATATTGCATATAAAGCCGTTGAGCTTTTGTATAATTCAATCGGACAAGAACCATCTGAATTAAAAATCAATATTCAATCAGATATTCCAATTACTAGAGGATTGGGAAGTTCGGCATCTGTGATAGTTGGGGCATTAATTGCCGCAAACAAAATGCACGGATTCCCAGCTGATGAGACGGCTTTAATTTCAATGGCAACGGAGGTTGAAGGACATCCTGATAATGTTACACCTGCAATAGTTGGTGGGGTTGTTTTTTCATCAACAGAAGAGGATGGAAGTATTATTTACAGAAAATTAAATTGGCCCAAAAGTTGGGATTTAACTGTATGTGTGCCTGATTTTGAACTTTCTACAGCAATTTCTAGGTCAGTAATTCCTAAAGAAATTCCGCTTTCTGATGCTGTTTATAACTTAAAGCATTCAGCTATGTTAATGTATGCAATAGAAAAAGAAGATGATGAATTAATGTCAAGAGCTTTGCATGACAGAGTACACCAGCCATATAGGATAAAACTAATACCAGGCATGCAAGAAATAATGGATAGGTTTAAAAATGAGCAAGGTGTAATCGGTTGTGTATTAAGCGGTGCAGGGCCTACTATGCTTGTTGTCTCCAAGAATTATGATACTGACAAGATTAAATCTATTGTAAAAGAAATTTGGGAAGGGTTTGGTATTTCATCGGATGTCAGAACCTTGAAAGTTGAAGAGCAAGGTGCGATAATTCTTGATGACAAATAATGATAGCGCTTGTGTTATTGAATGATTTTATATTAAAAAGGCTTCAATCTTATGATTGAAGCCTTTTAATCAGAATTATTAGCGGTTTAAAACTTAATTAATACTTTAACAGAATCTTTTGCTTTGTTTCTTTCAAAGGCTTCCAATGATTTTTCTACGGGATAAATTTGTGTAATCAACTTAGAAAAATCGATTGCGTTTCTCTCTAAAATTCTTAGTGCCGGTTTAAACTGCCCGCAGCGAGAACCTAAAACGGTTATTTCATCAATGACGATTGGTGCAAGATTAAGTTCTTTACCTGTAGCAACTGTACTTTTAAGAACAAGGATACCTCTTGGTTTCGTATGAACCATTGCTGATTCAAAACCGGAAACAGAGCCGGTTGCCTCTACAACAACATCGTACTTTTTATCTCCGAGATTATTTAGAAGTACTGTTTTTATGCCTAAGCCTTCAACAAGTGCTAATTTTTCAGGGTGTTTACCAACTAATGTTACATCGTAGTTTTGGGAATTTAAAGTTAAAGCGGTTATAAGTCCTAACTTTCCGTCTCCTTGTACTAAAACAGTTTGACAAGGTTGTATGTGTAGCTGTTCAGAAATTTCACAAGCGGCAGCTAGTGGTTCAGTAAATACAGCTTGTTCGTTAGTGACATTATCAGGAATTTCAAAAAGGACTTTTGTTGGAATTGTAACGTAATCAGCAAAACATCCGTCTTTTCTCCAAATTCCTAAAGTATGCCTGTTTGGACAATGTCTGTAGTTTTTAACCGCACACCAAGGACAATCGGGAGAATCGCAACCCCAACTTATTTCTGCTACAACCCTTTTCCCGACAAGAGATTTATCCTCGCCATTTACTTCTACTACTATTCCAACAAATTCGTGACCTAAAATTCCTTTA